>NZ_RAWP01000172.1:0-13199 GCF_003668935.1 Corallococcus sp. AB032C
TACGGCCCCCCGCTATCTCCACACGAGGCTATTCGTCGGCAGCGTCAGATGTGTATAAGAGACAGCCCAGGAGGAGCGCGCGGCGGGGGCCTGGGGGGCACCCCATTCCGGCGTGGCGGGAGCGGCGCCCCACGCAGGGGCGGCCTCCTCGACCGGGGCGTCCCATGGCTGCTGGGCGTCGGTGGACGGCTGGGCCCAGGAGGAACTCGCGGAGGAGTCCTCGGTGGCGGCCCACTCCGACTGCGCGGCGGCGTCCGTGGCGGCCCACGACTGATCCGCGCCCGGGGTCACGGCTTCCGTGGTCGCCCATTCGGGCTGCGCTTCAATGGGGGCTTCTTCAGCCGCGGCCCATCCGGGCTGCGCGACGACGGGCGTGGCGGCCTCCGTCGTGGCCCACTCCGGCTGTGCTTTGAGAGGAGCCTCTTCGGCGGCGGCCCACTCCGGCTGCGCTTCGATGGGTGCCTCTTCGGCGGCCCACTCGGACTGCGCGGCGACAGGTGCGGAGGCTTCCGCCGTGGCCCACTCGGGCTGCGCTTCGATGGGAGCTTCTTCGGCGGCGGCCCACTCCGGCTGTACGGCGACGGGGGCGGCCTCCTCGGTGGCCCATTCGGGCTGCGCTTCGATGGGGGCTTCTTCTTCGGCGGCCCACTCGGGTTGCGCAGCGACAGGCGCAGCCTCCTCGGTGGCCCATTCGGGCTGCGCTTCGATGGGGGCTTCTTCTTCGGCGGCCCACTCGGGTTGCACAGCGACAGGCGCAGCTTCCTCGGTGGCCCATTCGGGCTGCGCTTCGATGGGAGCTTCTTCTTCTTCGGCCCACTCGGGTTGCGCGGCGACGGGTGCGGCGGCTTCCGTCGTCGCCCATTCAGGCTGCGCTTCGATGGGCGCGGCTTCTTCAGTGGCGGCCCACTCCGGCTGTGCGGAGACAGGAGCAGCGGCTTCCGTGCTCGCCCATTCGGACTGCGCGGCGACGGGTGCGGCTTCTTCCGTGGTCGCCCACTCGGGCTGCGCTTCGATGGGAGCTTCTTCCGCGGCGGCCCATTCGGGCTGCGCTTCGATGGGAGCTTCTTCCGCGGCGGCCCATTCGGGCTGCGCGGCGACGGGCGTGGCGGCTTCTTCCGTGGCCCACTCAGGCTGCGCTTCGATGGGCGCCTCTTCGGCGGTGGCCCAATCGGACTGCGCGGCGACGGGCGCGGCGGCCTCCGTCGTGGCCCACTCAGGCTGCGCTTCGATGGACGCCTCTTCGGCGGCAGCCCACTCCGGCTGCGCTTCGATGGGCGCCTCTTCGGCGGCGGCCCAATCGGACTGCGCGGCGACGGGCGCAGCGGCTTCTTCCGTGGCCCATTCAGGCTGCGTCGCTACGGGCGTGGCTTCCTCGGTGGCCCACTCCGGCTGCGCTTCGATGGGGGCTGCCTCTTCGGTCGCGGCCCACTCCGGCTGCGGTGCCGCGGGCTCGGCAGCTTCCGCGGTCTCCCACTCCGACTGCGCAGCGACCGGAGCGGCGGCGTCGGCAGTGGCCCACTCCGGCTGGGCCTCGATCGGCGCGGCCTCCGGGGTGCTGTCGGTCGTCGCCCACTCCGGCTGCGCGGCGGCAGGCGTCGCGTCCGTGGTGGCCCACTCGGACTGCGCTGAAACAGGCTCGGTCTCTTCCGTGGCCCACTCAGGCTGTGCCTCGATGGGGGCCTCTTCAGCGGCGGCCCACTCCGGCTGCGCGGCGACGGGCGCGGTCTCTTCAGCAGCAGCCCACTCGGGCTGGGCCTCGATGGGAGCCTCTTCGGCGGCCCATTCCGGCTGCGCAGCGATGGGCGCGGCCTCGTCGGCTCCCCACTGCGGCTGCGTGGGAACGGTGGAGGTGCCTTCAGTGGTGTTCCATTCCGGCTGGGCCTCGAGCGGCGCGGCCTCCTCCGAGCCCCATTCGGCCTGCGCGGCAACGGGCGCGGCTTCTTCCGTGGCCCACTCGGGCTGCGCTTCGATGGGGGCCTCTTCAGCGGCGGCCCACTCCGGCTGCGCGGCGACGGGCGCGGCTTCTTCCGTGGCCCATTCCGGCTGTGCCTCGATGGGAGCGGCTTCTTCCGTGGCGGTCCAGTCGGAAGCCTGTGCCGGCTGCGCGGCGTCGGCCTCAGGCGTGGCCCATTCGGACTGGGCCTCGATCAGCGGAGCCTCTTCGGACGGGGGCGTCCATCCTCCCTGGGCATCCGCGACGGGCGCGGCCGTGGAGGCGACCCACGCGGATTCGGCGGCCGGGGCATCCCACGCGGGCGCGGTGGGCTGTTCGGACGATGCGGTACCGGACCACGCCTGCGTCGAAGCGGCTTCCTCCGCCGTGTCAGCGGAGGTGGCCCATTCAGGCTGGAGCTCGATGGGGGCGGCGGGCTCCACGGCATCGGAGGCCCACTCGGGCTGGAGCTCGATGGCGGCGGACGCGTCCTGCAATCCCACGGTGTCGGTGGCGTCCGAAGGCGCTCCCTCGGCGGACCACGACTGCGCATCCTGTCCCGAGGTGTCCCACGCCGAAGACTCCCCGGACTGCGCTTCGGCGAGCGACTCGGAGGCGGTGGCCAGCGGCACGGCGTCGTCGGCACTGCCGCTCAGCTCGCCCCACTGCTCCGATGCAGGGGCCACTTCGGCCGCGGGCTCGACATCGTCCGAGCCGAGCTCCAGCGTGTCGGCTTCGATGTCCGGACCAACCGGGATGCTGCGGATCCGCAGCGACGGAATGCCCGGCTCATTCGCGAACGGGGAGGGCGGCGGAGTGAGCTGCTGCTCCTCTTCGGCTCCCAGGTCGGCCACGTCGAAGGTCTGGGCCTCCACACCGGCCGCGACCGCCGAGGCCGCGCCATCGTAGGACCCATCCGCGGCGCCTTCGTGAGCGACATCGTTGGCGTCGAGCGCGATCTCTTCGGCGGGCGTCTCCGCGCCAGCCTGCCACTCCGTCGCGACGTCATCCGTGCCGAGCGTGATCTCCTCCGCGGAGGTCTGCACCGGCGCCGCGTTGTCGGCCTGCCACTCCGTCGCGACATCACTCGAGGCGCTGCCCGACTGCCAATCCGTGGCGACCTCGCTCGACTCGAGCGCGCTCTCCTCGGCGGGCGCCCCGGTGGCGACGGCGCTGTCAGCCGTCCACTCCGTCACCGCATGACCGGAGGCCAGTGCGCTTTCGTCGGCGGATGCGGCCGTGTCGGCCTGCCAGTCCGTGGCGACGTCGCTCGTGCCGAGTGCGATCTCCTCGGCAGGAGCTTCCGTCGCGTCGGCCTGCCAGTCCGTGGCGACGTCATTCGAGCCGAGCGCGATCTCCTCCGCCTCGGCCTCGCCGCCGGTCTGCCAGTCCGTGGCGACCGCGACCTCCTCCGCCGGAGTCTCACCCTCCGCCTGCCAGTCCGTGGCGACGACATCGTTCGTGCCGAGCGCGATCGCATCGGCCGCGGGAGTCTCACCCTCCGCCTGCCAGTCCGTGGCGACGTCGCTCGTGCTGAGCGGGATCTCCTCCGCCTCCGCGGTCGCCTGCCACGCAGCCTCGACCTCGGTCGTACCGGTCGCCGAGGCAGCTCCACCGGACTGCCAGGACTCCGCGCTGGCCGTCTCCGGCTGCCACTCCGTGGCGACATCGCCCGCGTCCAGGGCGATCTCCTCCGCGGGCACTTCCGTGGCGCCGTCGGTCCACGCCTCCGCGATGTCACCCGCGCCGAGCGCGATCTCTCCACCGTGCTCCGGCGCCTCGGCGACAGGGTCCGCGTCCGTGCCCCACGCTTCCGCCGTCTCCGTGGCGACCGACTGGGCCTCCTCCACGGCGGCTTCCACCGGCGCGGCGGGCTCCGCCGTGGCGACGTCGCTCCAGTCCCAATCCGAAGCCGTACCTTCGGCCTGCGCCGCCGGCTCCACCGCGAGCGGCGCGGTATCGAGCGCGCTGGCCCGGGACTCCTCGGACTCCACCGCCAGTGGCGCCGCGTCCCACGCCGCATCCACGGGCGACAGGTCCTCGGCCAGCACCGCCTCGGAGACGGGCTCGGCCTCCAGCAGCTCCGCCTCTCCGACCGCGTGCTCCGCGGAGGCCAGCGCCTCCGCCATCGGATCCAGCCCGGACGCCGCCGGGGCCTGGGCCTCCGACTCGACCTCCATCGACAGGTCCGCGAACGAATCCTCCAGCGAGGGCTCCGGCTCGGGGGCGGCCACCGGGGGAGGCGTCTCCGTCGACAGCCCGGAGAAGTCCTCCTCGGCGCTCGTGTCCCACGTCGCCTCCGCCGGAGCAGGCGCGGCCGCCGCGGGGGCCTGCGGCATCCACGGCGCGGGTTCACTCAGCGAGGGGATGTCGATGTCGTCCGTGCTGAGGTTCAGGCTGTCCGGCTCGACGGGGGCCTGAGGGGCATAGGCCTGCGGATCCACCGGGGCCGCGTAGCCCGCCGCGGCGTTCGGGTCATACGCCGCGTTCGGGTCGTAACCCTGCTGTGCCCAGGCCGCCGCGGCGTTCGGATCATAGGCCGCTGCGTTCGGATCATAGGCCGCCGCGTTCGGGTCGTAGCCGGCGGGGTAGGCGTACCACTGGCCGTCTTCGCCGTAGTACCCCTGGGCGTTCGGGTCGTAGCCGGCGGGGTAGGCGTACCACTGGCCGTCCTCGCCGTAGTACCCCTGGGCGTTCGGGTCGTAGCCAGCGGGGTAGGCGTACCACTGGCCGTCTTCGCCGTAGTACCCCTGGGGCTGCTGCTGCTCGGGCTGCGCCCAGGCCTGGGCCGCCGCCGCGGTGTCCGCCGCGTCCTGGATGCCCAAAAGGCCGCGCAACTCGACCCAGCGAGCTTCCTCGACAGCGGACAGACTTCCCAGCTTCCGCTTCTCATCCAGGAAGCGGAACTCTCTCATCGCGGCGCGCGTATCGGACATCCGTCACCTTGCTGCGCCAGCGTCTTGGGGGGACCGCCGCAGCAGAAATCTTGGAGGGTCGCGAGTGTAGGGGACTCCCGCCAGGGGGTAAACCAATCCGCCACGCCCGACCGGCCGCTACCTCCCCGAGAGGGCGGCACGCACCGCCTGGTCCAGGCCGGCGAAGTCCTTCTCGTAGGTGGCCTTCAGGGCCTCCTGGAAGGAGTCGGCCTGGCCCGCCTTCTGGATGAAGTCCAGCAGCTTCTCCTGTCCCCCCAGCCGCACCAGCTCCCGCACCGCCATGGCGGATGTTCCGTAGGCGACTTCGGGCTGGGACATGGAGATGGGCGCCTGCTGGTCCATGTCCGACAGCTTGGGCAACCGTCCCTGCTTCGCCTGGCCCTTCATCACTTCGCGCAGATGGCGCGGGGGGCCGTCCAGCCCCAGGTAGCGCCACTCGATGTACTCGGCCAGGCCCTCGTTGAACCAGCGGGGCAGGGCGCCGCCTCCGCGCGGGCAGATTTCGTCCACCGCCGCGTGCACGTACTCGTGGACCAGCGTGGCCTTCGTCGCCTGCGTCAGCTCCGCCGCGTCGTTCATGCGGATGGCGTCCTCGGAGTACAGGCCGGCCACCGCGGACGCGAACCGGGCGCCCATGTGCGTGGCGAACTCGTCGCGCGTGTAGAGCACCACGTTCAGCTGCCGCTCGCGGGCCTTCCCCAGCGTGCGCTGGGTGAACTCATAGGCCTCGTCGAGCGCGGACACGACCTTGCCCTCGTACTCCGCGCGCTGGCCGAAGTCCCGGTCGCTGTTGAAGTAGCGGATGGCGAAGCGGCTGTTCTGGCGCACGCGCATGCCGTCCTTGCCCACGCCGGACTCGTAGCTCAGGCCCGCCGTACGGACCTCTCCGCCCGCGGTCGCCCTCGCCTGGCGCGTGTCCCCCGGGGTGGGCTCGCCATTCATCCGCTGCTCCAGGCGCTCCGCCTCGCGCCGCGCGGCCCCTTCCTCCGACACCTGCGAGCGCGCCTGCTGCATCAGCTTCTTCGCCTCCGCGGCCTCCTTCGACTTCGCGGGCACCTGCTGCAGCGTGGCCAGCGCCCCCGCCGAGTCCTTGTCCTGCAACTGCAACCGGCCCAGCTCAAGCGCGAACGCGCCGTCCTTGGGGAAGGTGGCCAGGCCCTTCTTCAGCGCCTCCTCCGCGGCGGCCCGCTGATCCGTCTTCAGCGCGGAGCGCGCCAGGCAGCGCAGGCCGCCCGCCGTCTCCTGGAAGGCCACGGCGCGCTCGCCCAGCGAGTACGCCATCACCGCGTCCTCCGGGAGCAGCGCCTCGCAGCCCTTGAGCAGCGGGCCCGCCACGGACGGCCGCTGCGCCTCCGGGTAGGAGGCGGGGTCCGCGGCGGCGAACGCGAGGTACAGCTCCTCCCACTCCTTGTGGGCGGCCAGCTCCTTCGCCTTCTGCGCGGGAGGAGCGGCGGCGAGGAGCAGCAGGGCGATGAGGGGCGTGTTCATGGGTTTCCGGAGTATCGCCGAAGCCCCGAGCGCCCGCGCAAGCCTCCCCGCCCTACGTCCGGGCGACCTGCCAGCCCTGGGCCTCCAGCGCGGCCATCAGCTCCTGGATGTGCGCGTGCCCGGTGGTCTCCAGCATCACCTCCACCGTGGCCTCGCCCAGGCCCGCCTTGGAGAAGGCGCGGTCGTGGTGCAGGTCCACCACGTTGGCGCGCATCTCGGCAATCTGCGTGGTGAGCCGCGCGAGCACGCCGGGCCGGTCCGGCAGCCGCACCTCCAGCTGCACCAGGCGGCCCGCCTTCACGAGGCCCCGCTCGATGATGCGGCTGATGACGTTCATGTCGATGTTGCCGCCGCCCACGATGATGGCGACGCGCTTGCCCTTCGCCTGCGGAATCCGGCCGTTCACGAGCGCCGCCAGCCCCGCCGCGCCCGCGCCCTCCGCCACCGACTTCTCCTGCTCCAGCATCATCAGGATGGCGGCGGCGATCTCCTCCTCGTCCACCGTCACCACCGTGTCCACGTACTTGCGCACGTGCTCGAAGGTGAGGTCCCCCGGCACCTTCACCGCGATGCCGTCCGCGATGGTGGTGCCCGCGTTGGTGAGCTCCGTGCGCTTCCCCGCATCCAGCGACGCCTTCATGCTGGCGATGGTGGAGGCCTGCACGCCCACCACCTGGATGCGCGGGTTCGTCTGCTTCAGGGCCACGGCCACGCCGGAGATGAGCCCGCCGCCGCCCACCGGCACCACCACCAGCTCCAGGTCCGGGCACTGCTCCAACAGCTCCAGCGCGATGGTGCCCTGGCCCGCGATGACGTGCGGGTCGTTGAAGGGGTGCACGAACACCAGGTCCTCCGCGGCCTGGATGCGCAGGGCCTCCGCGTAGGCCTCGTCGTAGTTGGCGCCCTTGAGCACCACGCGCGCGCCGTAGTCGTCACGCGTGCGAGTCACCTTGATGAGCGGCGTTCGCTCCGGCATCACGATGGTGGCGCGGATGCCCAGCCGGCGCGCGTGGTACGCCACGCCCTGCGCGTGGTTGCCGGCGGAGGCCGCGATGACGCCGCGGCGCTTCTCCTCCTCCGTCAGCGTCAGCAGCTTGTTGAGCGCGCCGCGCTCCTTGAAGGCGCCGGTGCGCTGGAGGTTCTCCAGCTTGAAGTACACCACCGCGCAGTCGGTCTTCTCCGTGAAGTAGTCCGACGCGGGGCACGGCGTGGGGCGCAGCGCGGTGCGGATCCGTTCGCGCGCCGCCTGGATGTCCTGCAGGGTGACCATCATGGCCGGGCGTGTAGCGGAAGCGCGCCCCGCACGGAAGCGGCCCGGAGCCCCACGCCTGCCTGCCCGCGCGCGCGGCGGGGTGCGTCAGATGCCGCGCAGCACCGTGGCCTTGCCCACCCGGCCGATGGCCAGGATGTAGGCGGCCGTCCGCATGGAGACCTTTCGCGAGCGTGCAATCTGCGCCACCCGGTCGTAGGCCTCCTTCATCGTCTTCTCCAGCTCCGCGTTGACGCGGTCCTCTTCCCAGGAGACGTGCTGGAGGTTCTGCACCCACTCCAGGTAGCTCACCGTCACGCCGCCCGCGCTGGCCAGGATGTCCGGCACCACGAAGATGCCGCGCTTCTCCAGGATGTCGTCCGCCTCTGGCTGGGTGGGGCCGTTGGCGCCCTCCACCACCAAACGCGCGCGCACGCTGTTGGCGTTGTCGCGAGTGAGCACGTGGCCCAGGGCCGCGGGGATGAGCACCTCGCAGTCCGCCGCGAGCACGTCCTCGTTGCGGCACGGCGTGCCGCCGCTGAAGCCCGTGACGGTGCCGGTGCGCTTCACGTGCTCGAAGAGGGACGGCACGTCCAGGCCCGTGGGGTTGTACATGCCGCCCAGCACGTCGGACGCGGCCACCACCACGCCGCCGTCGCCCCAGATGAGCTGCGCGATGTGGCTGCCCACGTTGCCGAAGCCCTGGATGGCGAAGCGCGTGCCCTTCACCGGCATGCCCAGATCCCTCAGGATTTCACGGCACACGTAGAGCAGGCCTCGCCCGGTGGCGGCCTCGCGGCCCTTGGAGCCGTACAGCTCCAGGGGCTTGCCCGTCACCACCGCCGGAGAATGGCCGTGGTAGCGCGAGTACTGGTCCATCACCCAGGCCATCACCTGGGGGTTGGTGTTGACGTCCGGCGCGGGGATGTCCCGCGTGGGCCCGATGACGTCCTGAATCTGATCCACGAACTTGCGCGTGAGCCGCTCCACTTCCTTGAGGCTCATCTGCGCGGGGTCGCAGGCCACGCCGCCCTTGGCGCCGCCGTAGGGCACGTTCACCACGGCCGTCTTCCACGTCATCAGCGACGCGAGCGACACGCACTCGTCCTGGTCCAGGGCGGGGTGGTAGCGCAGGCCGCCCTTCATGGGGCCGCGGCTGTTGTCGTGCTGGATGCGGTAGCCCAGGAACGTGCGGATCTCGCCGGAGTCCATCTCGATGGACACCTGCACCTTCACCTCGCGCAGGGGCGTGGCCAGGAGCGTCTCGATGGGCGTGCCCACGTCCATCACCCGCGCGGCCTTGCGGAAGTAGTAGTTGGTGCCGTCGACGGCGTTCATGGTGGGCTTCACTCCTGAGGACAGACGGAAAACCTTAACAGAAGCGGTGCGCTACGATGGGTGCGTCCATGCGCCCCCACTCCCCGGACGACAGCGACGCCGGCTCGTCCCTGCAGGGACTGGCGCGGCGGATCCGCACGTTGCGCGAGCGCCGGGGCCTCACCCAGGAGGACTTCGCCGCCCGGTGCGACATTTCCGTGAGCTTCGTGTCCCTGCTGGAGCGCGGCGAGCGCAACCCCAGCTACGACACGCTCCTCCAGGTCGCGGCCGCGCTGGAGCTGCCGCTGGGGGAGCTGTTCCGGCTGGAGGACGCGGAGGACGCGGGGGCTCATCGGCTGGTGGAGTGGGTGCGGCTGAAGAAGCTGGGCCGGGACGACGTGGACCGCCTGATGGCCGTGGCGGAGGCGATGTTCAGCGGTGGGCCGGGCGCTTCGACTCCCCCGGCGAAGGAGGCCAGCGCGGCCTGCGCTTCACCGGAGTGCGGCCGGCCCGTGCTGGCCCGGGGGTTGTGCGTGGCGCACTACCACCGGGCCCGCAGGAAGAAGACGGCTCCGGAGCCTTGAGGGGGCCGTGAGCCCCCCGAAGGCGCGGAAGCACTACTTGCGCTTGGCGCGCTCCACCTTGAGCGTCTTGCCCTCGCCGTGCGGCTTGCCGTGGGTGGACTCGAAGCCCTCCACGTCCTCCTCCGCCACGAAGACATACGCGTACGTGGGGCGCAGGTCGGTGCGCAGCACCTTGCCCGCCGGAGCGCCCGCGGCCTCCAGCGCGGCGGTGACGCCCGCCTCATCCAGGCCTTCCTGACGGCCCAGGCCCACCCACAGGCGCGCCTGGCCGGGGAGGTCCTGCAGGGACTCGTGACGGGGGCGGCGCTCTTCACGCTGGCCGCGCGGACGGTGCCGCTCCAGCTTCAGCGGCTTGTCGTTGTGCGCCTTGCCGTTGAGCGACTCGAAGCCCTCGGCGTCACCTTCCGGCACGTAGACGTAGCCGTAGGTGGGGCGGGTGAGGGCCTTGATGACCTTGCCCGCCGGGGCGCCCATGGCCTCCAGCGTGGCGGGCAGCTTCGCCTCGTCCATGCCGTCGTCCATGCCCAGGTTCACCCAGAGCTTCACCTCGCCGGGGCCCGCGTCCGGGGACGGGGGCGGGCGGGCGCTGGTGGTGTCGCGCTCGCTGCGCGGCTTGCTCTTCTCCACGCGCAGCGTCTTGCCGCCGTGCTGCTTGCCGTTGAGCGCCTCGAAGCCCGCGGAGTCCTCCTCCGCCACGAAGACGTACGCGAACGTGGGGCGCAGCTCCGCGCGCACCATCTTGCCCAGCGGCGCGCCCGCGTCCTCCATGGCCGTGGCGATGCTGCCCGGCCCCAGGCCGTCCGCGGTGCCCAGGTTCACCCAGAGCTTCGTCTCGCCCGGGCCCGCCTCCAGCGCGGCGGAACCGGCACCCCGGCGCTCACCCCGGTCCTCGCGGCGCGGCTCGTCGCGGCGCGGACGGCGCTCGCGGTCCGGGTGCTCGTCGCGGCGGGGACGCTCGGTGCGCTCGCCGCGCTCCTCACGGCGGGGACGCTCGCGGTCGCGCTCACGGTCGCGGTCCTTGCCCCGGCGCTCCAGCGGCTTCTTCTCCACCGGCTCGCGCTTCTCCGTCTCCCCGGCGGCCTGCGCCTTCTCCATGCGCAGGTGGCTGAAGTAGTACTTGATGAGGAAGGCGATGAGGTCGTCCGCGTCCGGGCGCTGCTTGAGCTGCGTGGCCAGGGGCAGGAAGCCCTCGAAGATGCTGCTGCCCATGCCCTCGCGGAGCTCACGCACGTGGCGCTCGGTCCACAGGTGCATGGCCTCTTCGGGCGCGGGCATCTCGCGCATCTCGAACTTGATGCCGAACTTCTTCTCCAGCACGGTGAACGTCGCCAGCTCGCGCCCTGAGAAGAGGTTGATGGCCGTGCCCTTGTTGCCGATGCGGCCCGTGCGGCCCACGCGGTGCAGATAGACGGCGGGGTCCTCCGGCAGGGAGTAGTTGATGACGTACTCCAGCCCGGAGATGTCGATGCCGCGCGCCGCGATGTCCGTGGCGACCATGAAGGCCACCTCGCCGCGCTTCACCTTGCCCATCACCCGCTCGCGCTCCTTCTGCGGCAGGTCTCCGTTGAGCAATTCCGCGTCGAAGCCGTTGCGGTTGAGCACCGCGGTCACCAGCGCCGTGTCATCCCTCGTGTTGCAGAAGATGATGGCGTTGGAGGGCTCCTCCTTCTCCAGGATGTAGATGAGGTTGCGCGGCTTGGGGAACTGATCCGACACGTCGTAGCGGATGTGGTGGATGTGCTCCACCGTGAAGACGTCGCCGGACAGCAGCAGCGTCTCCGCGTTCGTCGTGTAGCGCGCGATGAGGTTCTGGATGTCCGTGGGGACGGTGGCGCTGAAGAGCAGCACCTGGCGCGTCTTCGGAAGACGGTCGAGGATGCGGGTGACCTCCTCGTAGAAGCCCTGGTTCAGCATCTCGTCGGCTTCGTCGAGGATGGCGTGGTCGCAGCCGTCCAGCTTGAGGTTGCCGCGGTTGATGTGGTCGAAGACGCGGCCCGGGGTGCCCACGATGATGGGCGTGCCCTCTTCCAGCGCGTCCTCCTGCTGCTTCATGGAGGCGCCGCCGTAGATGGCCGCCACCTTCACGCCCTTGTACTTGGCCAGCGTGGTGAGCTCCTCCGCCACCTGGAGCGCCAGCTCGCGCGTGGGGCAGAGGATGAGGGCGCGCACGCGCTTCTCGTCCGCGGGAATCTTCTCCAGCAGGGGCAGGCCGAAGGCGGCCGTCTTGCCCGTGCCCGTCTTGCTGCGGACGATGAGGTCCTTGCCCGCCATCGCGGGGCCAAAGGCCTTGGCCTGCACGGGGGTGGGGCTGGTGTAGCCGCGCTCCGCCAGTGCACGGCGGAGGGGCTCGGAGAGGTTCATTTCTTCGAAGCTGATGTCCGCGATGTACTCGCCGGGACGCGTCGTGGCTTCGTCAGGCGCCGGGGCTCCCGGCGTGGGCTCTTGGATGTCGCTCATCGGGCATGGGCATAGCCCCTGCATTACCCTCTGGCAACAATCGCGGCACTTTGGGGTATGGAGCGCGCATGGCGAATGGGAGGAAGAGAACCAATGGTCCGGCCGCCCCCCGGCCCCGCGCGAAGCGCCCCGCGGCCTCCGCCCGCCCGGGGACCGCCCGGCAGACAACTCCGGAAAACCCGCAAGCTCTGGACGAAGAGGTCGAGGAGACCGCCCAGGACCCGGACGCCCTGGAGCCGGACCTGACGGAATTGAATGAAGCGGAGGCGGAAATCGAGGAGTCCCCGGCTCCCGCCCGCGCCGCCCGGCCCGCGGCCCTGGTGCGCGCGGAGAGCAGCAGCGCCCTCACCAACCGGGACCCGCTCCAGGCCTACATGGCCGAGGTGACGAAGCACCCCCTGCTCACCCGGGAGGAGGAGCACCAACTGGCCAAGGAGTACCAGGCCTCGGGGAGCGTGCGGGCGGCCTACCGCCTGGTGGCCTCCAACCTGAGACTCGTGGTGAAACTGGCCCACGAGTACCACCGCAACCCCCTGTCCCTGCTGGACCTGGTGCAGGAGGGCAACATCGGGCTGATGCAGGCAGTGAAGAAGTACGACCCGGACCGGGGGGTGAAGCTCAGCTCCTACGCGGCCTGGTGGATCCGCGCGTACATCCTTCGCTACATCATGGACAACTGGAAGATGGTGAAGCTGGGGACCACCGAGGCCCAGCGGAAGCTCTTCTTCAAGCTGCGCCAGGAGCAGGAGAAGCTCATCTCCCAGGGCTTCGAGGCCAGCCCGCGCCTGTTGGCGGAGCGCCTCAACGTCACCGAGCAGGACGTGGTGGAGATGGACCAGCGGCTGGGGCACGACGAGGTGTCCATCGACGCGCCGCTGGGCAACGACGGGGACTCGGGCTCCACCCGGGCGGACCGCTACCTGCCGTCCAGCGCGGTGCCCGCCGACGAGCGCCTGGGCAGCGAGCAACTCAAGGCCCTCTTCCGGGAGAACCTGGCCGCCTTCGCCCAGACGCTGGAGGGCAAGGAGCGCTACATCTTCGAGCACCGCCTCACCGCGGACGAGCCGCTCACGCTCCAGGACATTGGCGACAAGTACGGCGTCAGCCGCGAGCGCGCCCGGCAGATTGAGGCGGCCCTCATCAACCGGATGCGTGAGTTCATGCGCGAACGCATCCCGGACTTCGACATGGTGGCGGTGCCCAAGGGCTGACGTTGGGGCCGGGGGGGCGAGAAC
>NZ_RAWP01000173.1:0-12635 GCF_003668935.1 Corallococcus sp. AB032C
CCTCCGGGCGCCGCTCGGGAGGCGGCCAGGGGGGGCGGGCTGTCATCCACCCGACAGCTGGGGCCCCTCTCCCCCCGGGACTCCGGCCGGGCGCGCGTCGGATTGGCGGGACGGCCGTCCCGGGGCAAGCAGGGGGCGGGAGGGGTCATGGCCGAGACTTTCGACGTGGTGGTGATTGGAGCGGGTCCCGCGGGCGAGAACGCGGGCGCGCGCGCGGCGGCGGGGGGATTGAAGGTCGCGCTGGTGGAGCACGAGCTCCTGGGCGGCGAGTGCTCCTACTGGGCCTGTATGCCCAGCAAGGCGCTGCTTCACCCCGGCGAGACGCTGTGGCTCGCGAAGCACACGCCCGGCGTGCGCGAGCTCATCCAGGGCCCGCTCCAGGCGGACGCCGTGCTCAAGCACCGCGACCAGATGGTGTCCAACTACGACGACAGGTCCCAGGTGAAGTGGGCGGAGGGCGCGAAGCTCACCGTGATGCGCGGCAAGGGCCGGCTCACGGGCCCGCGCAAGGTGGCCGTCACGGGCAAGGACGGCAAGGTGCGCGAGCTGGAGGCGAAGCAGGCCGTCGTCATCGCCACGGGCAGCAAGCCGCGCCTGCCGGACATCGCGGGCCTCAAGGACTCCAGGCCGTGGGACAACCGCGAGGGCACCGGCGCCAAGGCGGTGCCGGGCCGGCTGGTGGTGCTGGGCGGCGGCGTGGAGGCGGTGGAGCTGGCGCAGGCGTGGCGCGAGCTGGGCTCGGAGGTGACGCTGGTGCAGCGCGGGCCCCGCGTGCTCAAGCGCTTTGAACCCTTCGTCAGCGAGCAGGTGGCCGAGGCGCTGCGCGACTCCGGCGTGCGCGTGTTGCTGGAGACGCAGGCCACCAAGGTGCAGCGCTCCGGAGCCCAGGGCGAATACACCATCACGCTGACCGGCGGGGACACGCTGCGCGCGGACGCGCTGCTCGTCGCCATGGGCCGCACCGCGCGCACGGACGACCTGGGCCTGGACACGGTGGGGCTCAAGCCCGGCGCGACCATCGAGGTGGATGATCAGCTCCGCGCCACGGGCGTGGACGGCGGCTGGCTGTACGCGTGCGGCGACGCGAACGGCCGCAACATGCTCACGCACATGGGCAAGTATCAGGCGCGGCTGTTGGGAGACGTCCTGCTGGGCAAGCCCGCGAAGGCGTGGGCGGACGCGAAGGCCACGCCTCAGGTCATCTTCACGCACCCGCAGGTGGGCAGCGTGGGCCTCACCGAGGACCAGGCGCGCAAGGCGGGCGTGCCGGTGAAGACCGTGCAGTACGAGCTGGGCGACGTGGCCGGCGCGTCCGTCATGGGCAAGGACCTCAAGGGCACGGCCAAGCTGGTGGTGGACGAGAAGCGCCGGGTCATCGTGGGCGCCACGTTCACCGGGCCGGGCGTGGGCGAGATGATCCACGCGGCCACCATCGCCGTCGCGGGCGAGGTGCCGCTGGACACGCTCTGGCACGCGGTGCCGTCGTACCCCACCGTGAGCGAGGTGTGGCTGCGGCTGCTGGAAGCCTACGGCCTGTGATTGCGGCGGGGCGCCCCCGCGTGGAATGGTGCGCGCCCCTCCGTGTCCCGGTCCGTGAATGAGCACCGCTGAGCCCGCCCGCCAACGCGCGTCCCTGAAGGTGGAGTGGGCGTTGTTGCTGGTGCTCGCCGTGGCGGCCGTGGCGGTGGGGCAGCATCCCCGGCGCGGCGCGGACTTCCGCGTCTACCTCACCGCCGCGGAGCGCTTCCGCGAGGGCACGGACCTCTACCGCGCCGAGGACGGCACCATGCCGTTCAAGTACGCGCCCGTCACCGCGCCCCTGTTCCTGCCCTTCACCGCCGTGCCGCCGCGCGCGGCCGTGGCGCTGTGGAACCTGGGCTCCGTGCTCGCGCTCGGCGCCGTGTCCGTGCTCACGCGTCGCGCGGTGCCCAAGGACGGAGAGGCGACGCCGTGGCCGTGGGCTCCGGTGCTCGCCACCGCCGCGCTGATGCCCGCGTTCTCCTTCGAAATCTTCTACGGCCAGGTGGACGTCGTGCTGCTGTGGCTGCTGGTGCTCGCGGCCGTGGGTGCCGAGCGGGGCCGCACGTGGGGCCCCGGCGCGGCCTTCGCCGTGGCGTGCCTGCTCAAGCCTCCGGCCGCGCTGCTGGGGTTGTTCTTCCTGGCGCGCCGTCACTGGCGCGTGGTGGGGACCACCGCCCTCTTCGGCGTCCTGCTGGTGCTGCCCACGCTGGGCCGCTACGGCTGGACGGGCACGCTGTCACAGATGCGTGACTGGACGGAGATCCTGGCGCGCACCACGCCGCCGTGGGCGCTGGGCCACAACCCACAGGGCCTGCCCACGCTGCTGCTGTCACTGGTGCTGCCCCCGGAGTCGCTGCCTCCCGCGGGTGCGATGACCGCGGCGCAGTTCGTGGCGATGGGGCTGTTCATCGGTGCGCTCGTGTGGGCGCGGCCCGGTCCGGTGGAGCTGCTCGCGTTCTGCTGCCTGGGCGTAACGCTTTTGTCACCGTTGGCGTGGCGCGCGAACTACCTGCTCGCGTGGCCGGTGATCCGCGCGGCGCTGGAGGGACGCTCGCGCCTGGGGCAGGCGTGCGTGGCCGGAGTGGCCCTCATCGGCATGGGCGTGTCCGACGCGGTGTTGGGCGCGGAGTGGGCCCGGCACCTGTTGCTCTTCCGGCCGTTCGCGGTGGCGTACTCCGCGCTGCTGATCGCGCTGTTGTGGCAGACGCGGCGGCACGGAACGCCCACGGCGGTGATTTCCGACAAGACCGTGACTCACCTGCCGCGCGGATTTTTGAACGCTCGCGGTTCGTGACCCAATCGAAACAAGGCCGGGGGCAAAGTGTCACGGAGCCTGAACCTTCGTGACACACGGTGTCGCTATATGCGTCCCCGTCATGTTCGAAACGTTCGACAGCGCCTCCAGCGCCCCCGCCGCCCGGCGGTTCGCGCTCTCCACGACCGCGTCGGTCGCCGTCTTCGGACTCATCGCCGTGGCGGCGATGACCGCGGCCAACACGGTGAAGGAAGTCATCAAGGAGAAGAAGGTGGACGTCGTCTTCCGTCCGCCTCCGCCGCCTCCCGTCGTGGAGGTGAAGCCGCCGCCCCCGCCTCCGCCCGTCGCGAAGCCTCCTCCTCGCGCCGCGCCGCCTGTCGCCAAGGCCGCGCCTCCACCCGCGGCGATGCCCACCGTCGCTCCCGCGCCGCTGAAGGCCCCGGACGCGGTGCCGCTCGACAAGCCGCCCGAGGCTGAGAAGGAAGTCGTCGCCGCGGCGCCCATGGCCGTCGGTGGCACGGGCACGCTCGTCCCTGGCGGTGTGGTGGGTGGCACCGGCAGCGGCGAGGGCATGGCCATCGGTGGTGGCCGCGCGCAGCCCATCAACCTCCCGGAGGCGGGGACGCCGCCGGAGCCGCTGGCCTCCAACCTCATCCCCGAATACCCGTCCGACGCCCGCTCCAAGGGGCTGGAGGGGATGGTCATCCTCAAGGGCGTCGTCGAGGTCGACGGCCGCGTCACCGGCCTCAAGGTGATGCGCGGCGATGAGCCCTTCGCCAGCGCCGCGCTGGCCGCCGCGCGCACGTGGCGCTTCAAGCCCGCCGTCGTGTCCGGTCAGCCGACCGCCGTCTTCCGCATCTTCAAGGTCCCGTTCCGCCTCAAGTCCTGACGCCTTCCTCCCCCTTCGGAAAGCCACAGCCATGAACTTCAATCTCAAGGAAATCTACGCGCACATGGGCGTCTTCGCCCTGGGCATCGCCTGGACGCTGATCGCCTTCGCGGTCGCGTCGCTGGCGGTGTTCTTCGAGCGCCTGTTCGTCTTCTTCCGCTCGCGCGCCGCGTCCCGCCAGTTCGCGGGCCGCGCCGGTCCGCTGCTCGCGCAGCAGCAGCACGACGCGCTGGTGAAGGAGGCGGACGGCAGCAAGAGCAGCCACCTGGCGATGATGCTCGGCGGTGGCATGAAGACGTTCCTCGCCAGGTCCCGCGCTCCCGCCGGGAAGCTGGGCCCGGTGGAGCTCACGCGGCGTGACCTGGTGCGCATCAACGAGCGCATCACCGCGGACGTGCGCCGGGGCATGTCGGTGCTGGCCACGGTGGGTTCGGTGGCGCCGTTCGTCGGCCTGCTCGGCACGGTGGTGGGCATCATCGAGGCCTTCGCCGGTATCGCGAAGGAGGGCTCCGGAGGCCTGGGCGCGGTGTCCGCCGGTATCGCCGAGGCGCTCGTCGTCACGGCGCTGGGCCTGCTGGTCGCCATCCCCGCGGTGCTGATGTTCAACTTCCTGTCCACCCGCGCGGACGCGCTGCTGCTCTCCCTGGAGCAGGCCCGCAGCGAGTTCATGGACCACCTGGAGGACATGTCCGGCGACAAGCGCGCGGCGGCCCACGGCGGCTCGCACTCGGGCTCCGACGTCGTCTCCACGCGGACCGAGGCGGGCGATGTCGGCCATGCGTAAGAGCAGCCTCACGCCGGAGATGAACGTGACGCCGCTGGTGGACGTGGTGCTCGTCCTCCTCATCATCTTCATGGTCGTCACGCCGCAGCTGGAGGCCGGCGCCGCGGTGGAGCTGCCCGCGGCGATGAACCCGGATCCAGAGAACAAGAACCTGGAGCCCACCACGGTGAGCCTGGCGTCCAACGGGTCGTTCTACCTGGACCGCAAGCAGCTGACCCGGGACGCGCTGGTGGTGGAGCTCAAGGCGCTGCACCAGGCGAAGCCGGACGCGCCCGTGGTGCTCAAGGCGGACCGGGGCGTGGCGTACGCGCAGGTGCGCGGCGTGTTCAAGGCGATGCAGGACATCGGGTTCCCGGGCATCAGTCTCCAGGTCATCGACCGGAAGAAGAACTGAAGGGGAGGCACGCGCCATGGCTTTCGACGTCGGTGGCAACAAGGGCGGCGGCGTCCGCCCCACGATGAACGTGACGCCCCTGGTGGACGTGGTGCTCGTCCTCCTCATCATCTTCATGGTCGTCACGCCGCTGATGACCAAGAACCTGTGGATGAACGTGCCCGCGAAGCCGGACAAGAAGGAGGACACCCCGCCTCCTCCTCCGGACGCGAAGCCGCCGGTGGTGCTCACGGTGGACAAGGCCGGCACGCTGCGCATCAACCACGAAGAGGTTCCGCGCGACCAGGTGGTGGTCCGCCTGCAGCGCATGTTGAACGCGCGCGCGGACAAGATTGTCTTCTTCGACGCGAGCGACGCGGTGCCGTACGGAAGTGCGATGGAAGTGCTGGACCTGGCGCGGGGCGGGAACATCACCGTCGCCGTGCTGCCGGAACGACTGGCGGACTGACTCCAGGCGCCCCGCGCGCGGCTCGTGAAGCCGCGCGCGGTTCGTGACGCCGAGTTTTCCCGCCACCGCCACAGACGTCACAAACCCTTCATCCCAATGCCACGGGCGTCGCGTTGAGTGCGCGTCGCTGTCGGCAAGGAGAGCCGTGTTGTCTCGTACAAGCTTCGTGCGCGCCTTCGTCGCGTCACTCGTGCTCATCACCCTGCCTGCCTTCGCGCAGGCGCCCGGCGCGGAATCCTCCGCGCCCGCCGCGCCTTCGCCCTCCGCCTCCCCGGGCCAGCAGCCGGCCGGAGAGCTTCCCCCTCCGCCGGGCACCCCGCCCGCTCCTTCCGCCCCGTCGCAGCCGGGAAGCGCTCCCGCGCAGGCCTCGCAGCCCGCGGATCCTTCCGCTCCGGCCGCCGCTCAGTCCGAGACGCCGGCGGATGGCGCGGCAACCACCGACGAGGCCACGGCCTCCGACGAGGCCGCCATGGGCGATGAGGCCCTGGCGGAGTCCGCCGCGCCGCCCCCGGGCTTCACCGGCATCTACGGCCGGCTGACGGACGAGGCCACCGGTGAAGGCCTCATCGAGGCCACCGTGAAGGTCGTGACGGGCGCCGACAAGCAGGCCCTCACGGACCTGGACGGCAACTACCGGCTCGCGCTGCCGCCGGGCAAGTACGACCTGCGCGCCTTCTACGACGTGTACCAGGGCCGCCGCATCACGGGCGTCATCGTCACCCAGGGCAAGGCCACGAAGCTGGACGTCGCGCTCAGCGCGGACGTGGGCGCGGTGCAGGAGGTCGTCGTCGAGGCCCGCTCCGACCGCCGCGCGGAAGGCGCCCTGCTCCAGGACCGCAAGAAGGCCGCCGCCGTCTCCGACGCCATCAGCGCGCAGGAAATCGCCCGCACGCCGGACTCCAGCGCCGGTGACGCCGTGAAGCGCGTGGTCAGCGCCACGGTGGTGGACGGCCGCTACGTGCTGCTGCGCGGCCTGGGTGGCCGCTACGCCACCACGCTGCTCAACGGCGCGCTGCTGCCCAGCCCGGAACCGGACGAGCCCAGCGTGCCGCTGGACCTGTTCCCCACCAGCCTGCTGGCCAACCTCAACGTGGTGAAGAGCTACACGTCGGACCTGCCGGGCACCTTCGGCGGCGGCACGCTGCTCATCGAGACCAACACCTACCCCTCCCAGTTCGAGTTCAAGCCGCGCCTCACCCTGGGCGGTGACACCGTCACCACCTTCCGCGAGCGCAACTCGCAGGCACAGGGCGGCTTCGGCGAGACGCTGGGCTTCGCCTCCTCCGACCGCGCCCTGCCGGACGCGCTCCCCCGCGACCACCGCCTGGGCGCGGGCGGCGAGTCAGCGCAGCAACTGGAGAGCCAGTGGGAGAGCTTCACCAACGTCTGGGAGCGCCGCACCACGCGCGCCGTCCCCAACATGGGCCTGGGCGCGTCCCTGGGTGACACGCTGCGCTTCGGCAACCAGCGCCTGGGCTACCTGGCCACCGTCAACTACGGCCACCGCGACGGCGTGCAGACGGGTGACTTCGCCCGCGCCGCCCGCGACGAGTCCGGCAGCCTCATCTCCCAGGACGTGGCGCGCACCACGCAGGGCTTCTCCACCGCGAACCTCAGCGGCCTGGCCAGCCTGGGCTACCAGTTCGACCGCGACAACGAGCTGACCCTCTTCAGCCTCTACACGCGCGGCACCGACACGCGCACGTACACCGCCAACGGCAACAACAACGTGCGCGGTGACACCTACGCCAGCACCCGCCTCCAGTTCATCACCCGCGCGCTGTCCTTCACGCAGCTGCGCGGCTTCCACCGCCTGGGGCTGCTGGGCGACTCCGAGGTGGACTGGCAGGCCAACATCTCCCGCGTGGACCGCGACGAGCCCGACACGCGCGACACGCTCTACAGCGCCGCCCTCAACAACCCGGACGCGCAGCTGTCCTTCCCCAACCAGCCCAACAGCGGCGAGCGCTTCTTCGCGGAGCTGGGCGAGACGTCCACGGGCGGCAGCCTCAACCTCACCCTGCCCTTCACCTCCGACTTCCGCCTGAAGGTGGGCGGTCTCACCCAGGTGTCCTTCCGTAACTTCAACGCGCGCCGCTTCCGCTACCTGCTCACCGAGGAGCCGGTGGACCGCACCCAGTCCCCCGAGCAGCTCTTCTCGCCGGACAACGTGGGCACCTCCATCACCGTGCGTGAGACGACGCGCGCGGATGACGCCTACAACGCCTTCCTGGGCGTCTACGCCGGCTACGTGTCCGCGGACTACAAGCCCGTGGAGCCGCTGCGCCTGGTGGGCGGCGTACGCCTGGAGGCTTCTTCCCAGCAGCTGACGCTCAAGGACCCGTTCACCAGCGTGGAGAGCGACTCCGGCGGCGCGGACCAGAACTACCTGGACGTGCTGCCGTCGCTCAACGCGACCTACGCGCTGTCGCCGGAAGTGAACCTGCGCGCGGGCTACAGCTACACGCTGGCGCGGCCCACCTTCCGCGAGCTGGCGCCCTTCATCTTCTTCGACTTCGTGCGCCGCCGGAACGTGTCCGGCAACCCCGACCTGCTGGAGACGCGCATCCACAACGTGGACCTCCGCGCCGAGTGGTTCGTGGGCGAGAACGACGTGCTGGCCGCGAGCGCCTTCTACAAGCGCTTCCAGAACCCCATCGAGCGCATCATCCGCAACCCGGAATCGGGCGACCTGGGCTTCGAGAACGCCGCGGGCGCGGACAGCTACGGCGTGGAGCTGGAGGCGCGCACGTCGCTGGCGCGCTTCAGCCCCGCGCTGCGTCCGGTGCGCGTGGGCGCGAACCTGACGCTCATCCAGTCGCAGGTGGCCCTGGGTGACTCCGCGCTGGGCGCGCAGACGAGCAAGGACCGTCCGCTC
This sequence comes from Corallococcus sp. AB032C, assembly GCF_003668935.1. Taxonomy (NCBI): domain Bacteria; kingdom Pseudomonadati; phylum Myxococcota; class Myxococcia; order Myxococcales; family Myxococcaceae; genus Corallococcus; species Corallococcus sp. AB032C. The sequence continues at coordinate 8,170 of NZ_RAWP01000173.1, forward strand.
CAGGGCCAGTCCCCCTACGTGGTCAACGTGAACGTGGGCTACGAGCGGCCGGAGAGCGGCACGGAAGTGGCGGTGCTCTACAACGTGTACGGCCAGCGCATCAGCGAGGTCGGCGTGCAGGGCCTGCCGGACGTGTACGAGCGGCCCTTCCACCGCGTGGACCTCACCCTCACCCAGAAGCTCGGCGCGACGCAGCTGAAGCTGACCGCCGCGAACCTCCTCAACGCATCCGTCAGCCTCCGCCAGGGGGACGTGACGGTGCAGACGTACAAGCCCGGCGTGGCGTTCACCGCGGCGCTCGGCTGGGCCCTGTAGCTCCTCCCATTCCCTGAAAGGACGCACCGACATGAAGAGCCTCTTTGCCTCCGTCCTCACCCTCTCCAGCATCGCGCTGCTCTCCGGCTGCGGTGACGACACCAAGCCCGACAACACCCCGGACGGCGGCGACCCGCAGGCCACCGAGCAGGACGTGTCCGGCAGCATCAACGGAGACACGACGTGGAAGGCCGGCACGACGTACACGCTGAAGAGCTACGTGTTCGTGGAGAGCGGCACGCTCACCATTGAGCCGGGCGTCACCATCAAGGGCGACCAGGGCAGCGCGCTGGTCATCACCCGCGAAGCGAAGCTCAACGCGGTGGGCACGGCGGAGAAGCCCATCGTCTTCACCAGCTCGCAGGCTGCGGGCACGCGCCTGGCGGGTGACTGGGGCGGCGTGGTGCTGCTCGGCAAGGCGCGCATCAACGTGGCCGGCGGCGAGAACACCATCGAGGGCTTCTTCGCCACGAGCGGTGACACGCGCACGAAGTACGGCGGCACGGACGACGCGCACGACTGCGGCAAGCTGAAGTACGCGCGCATCGAGTTCGCGGGCTACGAGCTGGCCGAGGACAACGAGCTCAACGGCCTGACGACGGGCGCGTGCGGCAGCGCGACGGACATCGACTACGTGCAGGTGCACAAGGGCGCCGACGACGGCGTGGAGATGTTCGGCGGCACGGCGGGCCTGAAGCACATCGTCATCAGCCAGCCGGACGACGACGGCCTGGACTACGACCTGGGCTGGCGCGGCAAGGTGCAGTTCCTGGTGGTGCAGCAGAACGCGGTCGTGGGCAACCGCGGCATCGAGGCGTCCGGCAACAAGAACGACAACGGCGCGCAGCCGCACACGGTGCCGGAGATCTGGAACGCGACGTTCATCGGCTCTGGCCGTGCGGCGGGCACGACGCCGGCGCAGGAGGGACTGGTTTTCAACACGGGCGCGGGCGGCCTGCTGCGCAACGTCATCGTGGCGAACTTCGCGGACTCGGCGGTCGACGTGGACGGCACGGCCTCCGCGGCGCTGTGGAACGCGGCCACCCCGGAGCTCTCCATCCAGAACACGTTCTTCTGGTCCAACAAGGGCAACACGGTCTCCATCCCGAACGCGCCGAACCCGAAGAAGGACGCGTCGGGCGCGGTGACGGACCCGGACGTGAGCAAGTTCGCGGAGGCGGAGAAGGTGCTGGCCTCGGGCCTGAGCAACAAGGTCCTGGATCCGCAGCTGACGGCGGCGCTGAACCTGGACGCCCCGAACTTCACCCCGGCGACGGGCTCCCCGGCGCTGAACCCGGACAACGCGGCCACGCCGGGCGCGGGCTTCGACACCAGCGCGCGCTTCGTCGGCGCGGTGGGCACCACCAACTGGCTGGCCGGCTGGACCTCGTTCCCGAAGAACTAGCCCTTCGGTGAACATGGACCGCGTGCTCCCGGCAGCGCCGTACGGGGGCACGCGGTCTTCTTTATTGCGGCTGGACCAGTCCCTGTCGGACGAGTTCCTTGGCGAGGAAGGGGAAGTGCCTTCGCAGGAAGTCGAAGTTGAACGCCCCCTGGCGGTACTCGTCGTACCAACTCGTCCTGGCCTCGAGAAACTCTTCGTCGTTGAGGTCCAGCCGGTCGATGGTGTCCTGGACCCGCTGCTGCATTGAAGCGGATAGCCCTGCGCCAGGGATGACCTGCAAGGTGGAGAGTTCCAGCGCGAACCAGCCGTCCTGCACCTCGAAGGGGTCGAGCACGTCCTCGAAGGCGTTCTTGCGCGCGTTCATCCGGTTGCATGCCAGCCGGTAGTTGCTCCACTCGTAGGCCAGCGCACGCTGCTTCGACTTGGGCAGCAGATGGTCCACGGTGAGGGCTCCCGTCCCTCGTGGGATGTACAGGCACGAATAGGCGCAGATGCCCCGGTAGGCTTTCCAGAGCTGGAGGCTGCAATGCCTCCAGTGGGGACGAAGTTCGTCCGTGCCCTGGAGGTCTTCGTGTCCCTTCTGACGAACCCGGGCATCGAAGGCCGCGGGCTCTGGCTGCGGGTCGACGTGGATCATGGGTCGATGCCCGCGGCCTCCGCGCGCGCAAGCCACCGTGGCCAGAACGGGTCCGTGTCCCGGAGCACCCGGTAGAGCTCGTTGTGGATGCGGCGGACCTCTTCGATGGGGAGATTCGGGTCCTTGAGCGCGGCCTTCGCAGCCGTGATGGCCTGCTCGGCCTCCACGGAGCGCGGCTCTTTCAAGTCGAAGACTTCGGAGGTGAGCCAGGCGTTGGCGTCTCCACGCGGACGCCACTGCGCCTTGGTCGCCTGCACTTCCTGCCCCACCAGGTCGAACATGAAGAGCGCGTCCTGCGCTTCATCGAACAGGGGCTCGGCGGAGGCGAGGACCAGGGGCGAATGCGTGACGGCAATCACCTGGACCTTCACGTCCTCGCGAAGGGCACGAACAACTTCGAGCAGTGAAGGGAGGATGAGCCGCTGCCAACGGGGATGGAGGTGTGACTCCATCTCATCAACGAGCAGGACGATGCGGTCCGTCACGGGCACCTTGAAGAACTCCGCCGCACGGACATGCTCTTCCCAGGCCCAGACCAACAAGTAGGCAAGCCCAACGATACGCTTTACCGCCGCAGAAGCATGCGTCAGCGGCACCAAACCGTAAGGCATCTGTAGAGTCGGAATGTCTCGAACGTCTTCGATGCTGATGCGCGTGGGCTCGCCTGGGATCAGCGACTCATGCGCTCCAGGAGAGAGGACTTCCAAGACCCTCTTCAGCCGATGGAAGGGGCTTGAGTTCTTGATCTGCCATGTCACCCAGTCATAGAGCAGCCCGTTGCAAACCGTCCGCCCATCCTTCTCCAGACGATTCCAAAGTTCGTCAGGCGTGAAGTCGTATGCCGGCAGATTGGTGGCCGGCGCGTGGCCATACCTCCGACCATTCCGAAGGTAATCCCAGAGGGAGAAACTGCCGTCGACACGCGCGTAGAGCGTCAACGCCTCGCCAGGAACGGCCATCAAGTGCCCGTTGTAGACAGCCTCCATCCTGGGACCGAGTTCGATAAGTCCATCAGGTCCGCGAAGGACGCCAGTCACACTAGGTCTTCCAACCCAATCCTGTCTCGGAAGGGCTGGAACAGCATCCCAACTTCTTGTCAGCGCCCACCAAGCGAGTTCGAGGACGAACGTCTTCCCGAGCCCGTTGTCGCCGGTCAGCAAGTTGAGGCGCGGAGCAAACTCGAACGAGAGGCGCGGACTGGGGCCCACGCCCTCCATCTCCAACCGCTCAAGCATCCTGGGCCTCCGGCTTCGGCATCATGCCTGCCTCCTTACTTCAACTTCGAGGCTCCGCCCCAGTTCAGCACCCCTCCGAAAACAACACGGCCCGACACTCCCTCGCAGGAGCGCCGGGCCGGAGGCCAGGGGACCGGCTACGACTGAAGGCTCGCCGCCTCGTCCTGCGCGCCGTCCGGCCCGTTGCCGTCCGTGAAGAGGTTGGCCACCGGGCGCAGCTTGGGGGGACGGCCGCGGCGGCGCGGGGCGTTGTCGTCGTTGCCCGGCGCAGCGCCCACCGCCTCCACCGGGGCCTGGCCGCCCTTGCGCACCGGACGCGGCAGGTGGATGGCCTCCAGCTTCGCCCCCAGCTCCCCGTCGTCCTCCGCGAACACCTTCGCGTAGGCCAACGCGCGCTGACCCTTCTGGAGCAGCGACTCCTGGCTCTCGTTCAGCTCCTGCCTCGCCGCGTCCAGCGCCGCCTGCGCCCGGGCCACCGCTTCCGCCTTCTCACGCACATGCGCCGCGGACTCGCCCAACACCGCGGTGTCCACATCCGGGAACTTCACGTCCGCCAGGTCCGTGGCGAACAGCTCAAGCAGCGCGCGCAGCGCGGGGGAGATGGAATCGTTCTCGGGGGTTTCGAACATGGACAGGCCTCCTCACAAGGCGTCGTTGAACGCCGCCTATCTGCCCAGATGTTCAGTGCCCTTTCAAGGGGGTCTTCCAACAGGCCGGAAAGTCGGCCCCGCAGCCACCGTCAAGGCCGGTGCTGATCAATCCACCCGCACCAGCCCCACCTCTCGCACACCCGCCGACGGATCCACGTCCACCGCCAGGAAGTGCCGGCCCACCCCGTCGAAGCGCTCCGGGATCGCCCCGCCCCCTCCGGAGA
>NZ_RAWP01000174.1:0-12335 GCF_003668935.1 Corallococcus sp. AB032C
CCTGGGGGAGGACGGGGGCCGGGGGCGCGTCGGAGTTGGGGGCGTTCACGTGGCGGGCGCGACTCTTTCCGGCCCTGGCGTCCTGCGCAAGACGCACGGTGTTTGTCGGGGAGGCCGCGGCTCGGCTAGGAACGGCCTTTTCCCCAAGGAGGAAGACCATGCCAGACGTCATCGTGGTGGGTGCGGGCCACAACGGACTTGTCGCGGCGGCGATGCTCGCGCGCCGGGGCCTGTCGGTCACCGTGCTGGAAGAGAAGGACCAGGTGGGCGGCGCGTGCAAGACGGAGTACCCGTTCCGCACGGCGCCGAAGCTGGGCGTCTCCACCGGCGCGTACCTCCTGGGGCTGATGCCGCCGGAGCTGCTGCAGGAACTCCAGTTGGAGCTGCCCCTCAAGCGCCGCGACCCGCACTACTTCCTGCCCACCATGGACAAGCGCTACCTGCTCTTCGGCTCGGATGAGCGGGAGCTGGAGCGGCAGTTCCGCGAGTTCTTCTCCGAGGCGGACTGGAACGCCCACGTCGCCATGAACACGGAGCTGGCGGCGCTGCGCGAGGACCTGGCGCCCGCGTGGCTCCTGCCGCCCGTGTCGCTAGAGGAGACGGCGGAGCGCTACGTGCGCCCGGCCCTGCGCCAGCACTTCATCCATCTGTGCCGGGGCACTGCACGCGAGTACCTGGAGCGCTTCGGCTACAAGTCCGACTTCGTGAAGGCGATGTACGCCGTCACCGACGCGTTCTCCGGCCTGGACGGCGGCTATGACACGCCGGGCACGGGGATGAACCTGCTGGTGCACAACCTCTGCCGGCTGCCGGGCAGCGGCGGCACGTGGATGATCGTCGAAGGCGGCATGGGCACCGTCACCCAGCGCATCGCGGCGATTGCACGCAAGCACGGCGCCCAGCTGCGCACGAACGCGAAGGTGGCGTCAGTGCGCGTGGACAGCGGCGTGGTGAAGGGCGTGGTGCTGGAGAACGGCGAGGAACTGTCCGCGAAGGTCGTGGTCTCCAACGCGGATCCGTTCCGCACGATGAAGCTGGTGGACTCGGAGGCGCTGAACAAGGAGTACCGGAGCATGGTGGACGGGATGTCCTCGCCGGGCACCACGCTCAAGGTGAACCTGTGCCTCAAGTCCCTGCCCACCTTCACCTGCCTGCCGGAGGACCGGGGCCAGTTCGGGCCCACCATCCACCTGCTGCCGCAGGAGGACGACGTGCTGGGGGCGCTCGCGCACGGCTACAAGGAGGCGAAGGCCGGACGGCTGGCGGAGTTCCCCTCCATCGAGTGGTACGTGCACACCACGGTGGACCCGACCCTGAAGGACGAGGAAGGGCACCACAACTCCGCCCTCTTCGTGGAGTGGGTGCCGGAGAAGCTGGAGGGCACCACCTGGGAGAAGGAGGAGGCGCGCTACGTGAAGCACCTCTTGTCCATCTGCGACCGCTTCGCGCCCGGCACCAGCGACCTGGTGCAGGAGTACTTCGCGCTCACGCCGCCGAAGATTGAGTCCCACTTCGGCATCACCCGCGGCCACATCCACCATGTGGACAACAAGCGCGGGTTCACCGACCGGCTGCCCTATGAGACGCCGGTGCAGGGGCTCTACTTCTGCAGCGCGGGCTGCCACCCGGCGGGAAGTGTCATCGGCGCGGCGGGCCACAACGCGGCCAACGTGGTGCTACAGGCGCTCGGACGCTGAGCCGGGGTGCGTCTCACGGCGGGCGGAATGGACGTTCCATGGATCCTTTTGCCCGCCGTGTTTAGATGGTTGTCCCCATGAGCTACCTCGTCCTCGCCCGCAAATGGCGCCCGCAGAAGTTCGATGACATGACCGGCCAGGAGCACGTGGTCCGGACCATCGGGAACGCCATCAAGATGGACCGGGTCGCGCACGCGTACCTGTTCTGCGGTCCTCGAGGGGTGGGCAAGACGACGGCCGCCCGCCTGCTCGCCAAGGCGCTCAACTGTGAGCAGGGCCCCACGGCGACCCCGTGCGGCACCTGCCGGGCGTGCACCGAAATCACCGCCGGCACCAGCGTGGACGTGGCGGAGATCGACGGTGCGTCCAACAACGGCGTCGAGAACGTGCGCGAGATTCGCGAGAACGCGAAGTACCTGCCGCAGCGCGACCGCCACAAGATCTACATCATCGACGAAGTCCACATGCTCTCCGGCGCGGCGTTCAACGCGCTCCTGAAGACGCTGGAGGAGCCGCCCGGTCACGTGAAGTTCATCTTCGCGACGACGGAGGCGCACAAGCTCCCGGACACCATCCTGTCGCGCTGCCAGCGCCACAACTTCCGGCGCATCTCCGCGGCGCGGATGCTCCAGCGCCTGAAGGAGATCTGCCAGGCGGAAGGCGCGGGCATCTCCGAGCAGTCGCTGTCGCTGGTGGTGCGCCAGTCCGAAGGCGGCATGCGCGACGCGCTGAGCCTGTTGGATCAGATTCTCGCGTCGTGCGGTCCCAACCCCACGGACGAGGCCGTCGCGGAGGCGATGGGCGCCATCGACCGCACGGTGGTGCAGGACTTCGCGGAGGCGCTGGTCCGCAAGGACGCGAAGCGCGTGCTGGGCCGCGTGGACGAGGTGTTCAACCGGGGCCTGGACCTGAAGCGGCTGGCGGAGGAGCTGGCGCTGCAGCTGCGGCATCTCTTCGTGACGAAGTCGCTGGGTGAGGCACCCGCGGAGCTGGCGGAGTCCGAGCAGAAGGCGCTGTTGGCGCTGGCGAAGGAAGCGGACACGGCGCAGCTGTCGCGGCTGTTCGACATCGTGCACGGCTGCATCTGGGACGTGTCGCGAGCGGCGCAGCCCCGGCTGGCGCTGGAGATGGCGCTGCTCAAGGCCATCCAGCTGTCCCCGGCCGGTTCGATTCCCGACCTGCTGGCCCGCGTGGAGCGGCTGTCGGCGGGACTTGGCGCGGAAGGCGCCGCGAAGAGCACGACCGGGGCGCCAGGAGGTCGCCCCGGTCCCGCGAACTTTCGCGTCTGAGGTCCAGGCCGAAGTCCGCGCGCCCGCTCCCGTAGCGGCGGCGCGTCCTGCCGAAGGTCCGGGTGCTTCCGCCCAGACGGGCGCCATGCCGCGTTCGTTCGATGCGCAGGGTCCGTCCGTGCACGCGGAGGCCTCGTCGCGTCCGGTGCCTCCCTCCGCGCCGGTGGAGGCCCCGCCGCGCATGACGGACACGCAGGGCCCGTCCGCGTACGCGGTGGCAACGCCACGCCCGTTCGATGCGCAGGGCCCGTCCACTCATGCGGGGGCCACCGTCCGGCCCTTCGACGACACGCGCGCTCCGGCGCACCCGGCATCACTCAGTGAGCCAGCCCCGGCCGGTGCGTCCGCCGTGGCCACCCGGACGCCTCCGGCCGCGCTGATGGAAGGCCTGTCCCCTGCGGCGGCCCGTCCCCTCTCCTTCCTTCGCAATGGCGGTGGCGCGAGCGGTCCCCTTCCCACGCCCGCCGCCGTGCCTCCCGCGCCGGTGGTGATGGACGACCTGTCTCCGTCCGCCGCGCGCCCGCTGTCGTTCCTGCGCAATGGCGGCGGCGCGGCTCCCGCGATGGAGGCGCCTCCGGCCCCGGGCGTCGTCATGGACGACCTGCCCCCGTCCGCGGCCCGTCCTCTCTCCTTCCTCCGCAACGGCGGCGCCCAGCCCCCAGTTCCCGTCCCCGAGCCCACGCCCGCGGCTCGCGCGCCCGAACCCGCCGTACCCACCGTGCGCATCACCAACATGCGCAAGCCGGAGCCCGTGGCTCCGCTCGAACCTCCGCCCCTCGGCGACGAGGACGTGGACGAGCGCATGTTCCCGGAAGAGGGCTCCGCCGAAGGCTGTGCCTCCGGCGAGTGCATCCCCGTCGCGGAGCCCGCCGCCCCGGAACCGGAGCCGCCGGAACCCGAGCCGCCGCCCGCGATGGCGCCCGTCGCCACCAGCCGCGACAACCCCAACCGCTCCCTGCCCGAGCGCTGGCGCGCCGCCGTGGAGACCGTGAAGTCCACGTCCGTGCGCCACGGCACGGCGCTCGCCAACGGCCGCCTCCAGTCCATGAAGGCGGGCGAAATCATCCTGGGCTTCCCGCCCACCGCCGCCTTCCACAAGGCCGCCGTGGTGTCGCCCGGGGGCAAGGCCACCGTGGACGCGGCGCTGGCCTCGCACTTCGGCCGGGCCGTGAAGCTCACCATCACGGACGTGCCCCAGACCCATGACGCCCTCCCGGGCGGAATGGGGCAGAGCCTCTCCGAACAGGACACCCAGACCCGCAACACCCACGAGAAGAGCACCGAGGGCAAGGTGCGCTCCCACGCGTCCGTGCGGGCCATCCTCAAGATGTTGGGCGGCGAAATCGAGCACATCCAGGTCTACGAGCCCGAGCGGCCACCGGCCAACCTCCCGGACGTCCCCGCCGCTCCTGACGACTGACAACGCCGCGCGGCCCCGCTAGGGTGCGCGGCAACGTCCCTGCTCCGAGCGGCGCCATGGCGGCACCGCGCTCCCACGACCGGGGACCGAGGAAGCACATGCCCGGCATCGACCTGAACTACTTCATCCGGCAGGCGAACAAGCTCACCGAGAAGATCGAGGAGCGGAAGAAGCAGCTGGCGGACGAGACCGTCGAGGCGAAGTCCGGCGAGGGCCTCGTGACGGTCGTCGCCAACTGCGTGCAGGAGATCCGCAGCATCAAGATCGACAAGAGCGCCATCGACCCCAACGACCCCGGGATGCTCGAGGACCTCATCACCGCCGCCGTGAACGCTGCCCTGGCGAACAGCCGTCAGCACATGAACGCCGAGCTGGCGAAGATCTCCGGCGGCGTGAAGATCCCCGGCATTAATTAAAGACGGATGACGCCCGATCCGCTGAACCGCCTGGTCGCCCAGCTCGCGAAGCTGCCGGGCATTGGTGAGAAGACCGCCCAGCGCCTCGCGTTCCACATCCTGCGGGCGCCGGGCGAGTTCGCCGTAGACCTCTCGCAGGCCATCCGCGAGGTGAAGGAGAAGGTGCACCTGTGCGTGCGCTGTTTCTCCCTCACCGACTCGGAGCTGTGCGGCTTCTGTCGTGACAACCGCCGCGACGAGCGAGCCCTGTGCGTGGTGGAGACGTACTCGGACTTGATGGCGCTGGAACGCACCCGCGAGTTCAAGGGCCGCTACCACGTGCTGCACGGCGTGCTGTCCCCGCTGGAAGGCGTGGGCCCGGAGCAGCTGCGCATCAAGGAGCTGCTGCTGCGCCTCAACGACAGCCGGGTGGAGGAGATCATCCTCGCCACCAACCCGGACATCGAGGGTGAAGCCACCGCGCTCTACCTCACGCGGCTGCTCAAACCGATGGGCCTGCGGGTGACACGCATCGCCCAGGGCCTGCCCATGGGCGGCGACCTGGAGTTCGCGGACCAGGCCACGCTCGCCAAGGCGCTGTCCGCCCGCCGAGACCTGTGATGGCCGTGCCCCGTCCCGCGCGCTGAACGCGGGACGGAGAAGACGCCGCGCTGGCTACTGCGTCACCTTCCACGAGAACGGCATCAGCACGGTGACTTCCTGGTCGCGGTGCACCGGGAAGCGCAGGCTCTGAGCCTGCGTCTCCAGGCAGCGGCCCACGTCCGTGGACGCCAGCGGCCCGCGCGTGCCCGCGCGCACCTTGCCCGAGGACACGATGGTGAGCTCCACCTGCACCTCGCCCGAGGCCGCCGGCAGGTCGGACTTGTAGCGCTCGAAGCAACCGGTGATTTTCGAGCGGCCGCCCGACACCACGCGCTGGATGTCGTCGATGCCCAGCGACACGGGCTCCTTCGCCGCCGGCTTCTTCACGACCTTGCGGTGGGACGGGTCCTCCGCCCCGTCATCCACTTGGGGCGCATCCGTGACGGACGTCGCCACCGCGTCACCGCCCGGCGTGCCGTCCTGCACGGTGCCCTGAACATCTCCGGGCGTGGTCCCTTCAGGCACCTGGGCCGGTGCGCCCTGCCCCTGCGTGCCCGCGGGATTCCCATTCGCCACGGGCGCGACGGCCTGCTGTACCGGAGGCGGAGGCGTGACGTTCACCGCGGTGCCACCAGGCCGCGCGACGACGAGCGCCACGCCCGCGGCCACCAGTCCCAGGCCGCCCACCACGCCCAGGACCCAACGCCGGGACGCGGGCTTCGCCGGAGGCGCGCTCGGCACGACCTCCGGTTCGGGAGCCTGCGCCTGCACGGGGGCCGCCTTGTTCTGCGCGGTCAGCGCCCTCACGCCCGTGCTGCTCGGGCGGGACACCTGATGCCCGTACGTGTTCGTCCCAGCTCCGGCGACGGGCGGCGAGATGGCCGCGAACTCAGGGTCCGTCGGACGCGCGGCGGTGAGCGTGGCCATCGTGGGGATGCGCGTCTTCTCCGTGACGCGCTCCTCGCCGAAGTGGTTGCGCAGGAACGTGCCCAGCGTGGGGGCGCTCGCGGCTCCGCCCTGGAACTCCGCCGCGAAGCTCTCCAGCGCATCCGCGAACTCGTCCGACGTCGCGTACCGGTCCTCCGGCTTGAACGCCATGGCCTTGAGGATGATGGCCTCCAGGCCCTCCGGCAGGTCCGCCCTCAGCGCGCGCGGCTTCTCGAACTCGCCCTGCAACAGCGCGTTGAGCACCGCCAGGTCGTTCTCTCGGGAGAAGGGCCGCACGTGCGTGACGGCCTCGTAGAGGCTGACTCCCAGGGAGAAGACGTCCGCGCGGTGGTCGACCTCCTTCCCCTGCGCCTGCTCCGGCGCCATGTAGATGTACTTGCCCTTCACCACGCCCGTGCGCGTCTGCACCAGGCGCGACTCGGCCTTGGCGATGCCGAAGTCCAGCACCTTCACCTGGCCCTGGTACGTCACGTACAGGTTGGACGGCGACACGTCCCGGTGCACCACGTGCAGCGGCTGGCCCTGCTCGTTGGTGAAGGTGTGCGCGAAGTGCAGGCCTCGCGCCGCGTCGATGAGCACCCGCATCACCACCGGCAGCGGCACGTACTGGCGGCGCCTGCCCGCGAGCCGCAGCGTCGTGGAGAAGTCCTCGCCCGCGAGGTACTCCATGCAGATGTAGTAGCAGCCGTCCGTGAAGCCCAGCTCGTGGATCTGCACGATGTGCGGATGCGACAGCTTCGCCGCGAGCCGCGCTTCGTCGCGGAACATCTCCACGAAGTCGGGGATGGCCGACAGCGCCGGCAGCATCCGCTTGAGCACCACGTTGCGCTCGAAGCCGTCCGCGCCCAGCAGCTTGGCGAGGAAGATCTCCGCCATGCCGCCCTCTGCCAGCTTGCGCACGAGCACGTACTGCCCATACGGCTGGAGGAGCGTCGCGGTGGAGGCGCCGGCGGGATCCGGAATGGGAACGGGGGTCTGTGCCATCCCTCAAGGTCCTCGCGGTTTCAGGGTGCGCACCGTGAGTACGTCCGGGGCACCGGGACGCGTCATCTTAAACACCAGCAGGGGGGGCAGTCCCATGGGGGCCACCCAAGTATCGAAGCGGTGCTTGGCGTCCAAGGGCACGGCCCGTCCGTTGATGGACAGGCGGGCATCCACGGGCGCCACACCTGAAGCCCGCACCTTCTCCGCCGCCGGCACACCCTGGCGCGGGCTGTCCACCACCAGCCCCACCACCGAGTTGTCATAGACGAGCTCCAGCTTGTTCATCCGCCCGCCTTTGAGGGCCGCGCCCGCCTGCGACAGCGGCGTGACGGACCACAGGTAGCTGCCCTCGCCCAGCTGTCCCGCCTCCAGCGCCGCGCGCGTCTCCGACACCGTGCGCTGCACCACCGGCGTCGCCAGCGAGCCCGCCTTGTACACCGCCACGCGATAGCTACGGGCCTGCGGTTCCTCGCCGTAGGTGAACGTCACGGCTGGGGGCTTGTCCTGGTAGAAGATGGTCGTCTTCTCCGGCCCCTCCGGCACCACGTTGCGTGCGCGCGCCAGCGAGCTGGTGGGGGACTCCGGAGCGAAGTGGACGCTGCCCGCCGCTACCTGCGTGCCATCCTCCTTGCGCGCCCGCCAGTACAGCGTGCCCCTCGCCAGCGCGGAGACGTTGACGGAAGCGCGGTGCACGCGGCCCCAGAGCACCGGGCGCTTGAAGGCCGCGTCCTGCGCCGCTTCGACCACCGCGTCGCCCTCGCCCTGCCAGGTGAGCGCCACCTCCGAAAGCCCCCGGTGATAGACCTCCGTGCCTTCGCCCGGGCCCACCGCGACCGCCGCCTCCTCCAGCGGCTCCACCTTCGCGCTGCCGTCCTTGCTCACGGTGGCGCGCTCACCCGCGCGCAGCGCCTGCCGCGCCTCGCCCCGCCGCAGCGTCACGTCGCCCGTGTGCGCCGCCACCTGCATGCCGTCGCCGGTGCGGCGGATCTCCAGCCTCGCGCCACCGCCGGACTCCACCGTCATCTCCGGCAGCACCACGCGGCTCTCACGCCCCATGGACAGCTGCACGGCCAGGAGGCCCTGGAGCAGGTTGACGCGCGCCTCGTCGACGGTGCCCTGCTGTCCCGCGCTCTCCAGCACCGCCTCCGCGCCTGGAGCGAGCGTCAGCACCGTGCCGCTGTCCTTGAGTGACAGCACCGCCTCGCCGCCCTTCGTCCGCACGCCGTCGCCAAAGGCCAGCACCTCGCCCTCGCGGCGCACCTTGCGCCAGCGGCCCGTGTCCTTCGCCTTCACCTCCGCGACACCCGAGGTCGCGCGCACCGTCACCGGGATGGGCGCCAGCTCCACGACTCGCGGGGCCGCGGGCGTCACCTGCGCGCGCTCGCGGGTCAGGTCCACCGCGTCGCCCTGGGCCGCGCGCAGCGTCTTGCCGTCCTTGGAGACCAGCTCGATGGCGCCCATCTTCACTTCCACCCGCGCCGAGTCCTCCGCCACCGCGACCTTCACCTCCGACGGATCCGGCCCCACGCGCGTGAGGCCGAAGGGGGTGAGGATGTTCAACGTCACCTTGGAGCCCGCGCTGTCCGCCTTCCCGCCCGCGGGCACACGCGACAACACGATGCCGCGCTCCACCTTCATCACGATGCCGGACGAATCCGATCCCAGCGCGAACCGGCCCTCGCTGCCCACCTCCACCGTGCGGTCGCCTGGGAAGCGCACCGTCGCGGATCCGCTCTCACCGGTCTCCACCGCGTCGCCCGCGAGCAGCGGTCCCTCCACCGCGGGGCCCACCTTGCCGCCGCGCTCCAGGCGCACGTCGCCGGACAGCCCTTCCAGGCGGCCAATGGGAACGACGGCCCCCGCGTCCACCTCCACCCCTGGCGGAGGTTTCGGCGCCTCCTCGCGTTCACACCCCGAGCAGCCGGAGAGGAGGACGAGCAGCGACAGCGCCAGGATGCGGACAGGACTCACTGAAACCTCGACGACGACAGACGGGCGCGTCGCGGCACTGCCGCGCGACTCACCGGCCCCTCGGGAACAAATCAACGTTGAGAATGGCCTGCTCGCCTTCGCGCACGGTGACCATCTTCGTCTGGGTCACGTGCCCGGCCGCGGACAGGGTGATGCGGTACGTGCCGCCGCGGACGCGTGCGGTGAAGGTGCCGCTCTTGTCCGTGCGCGTGCGCACCTTCGCCTGGGCAATGGTCACCGTCGCCACCAGCGGCTGGCCGTTGCGCGCGCTGCGCACCTGGCCCACCAGCGTGGCCAGCTCGCCCTTGCGGTCCTGCGACAGCACCACCACCAGCTCCGACGTCTGCCCCGCCACCACCACCGCGGCTTCTTCCGTGGCGCGGAAGCCCGGCGCGGACATCGACACGGCCACGGGCCCGGGCTCCAGTCCTTCCAGCAGCAGCTCGCCCGCCTTGTTCGTGCGCAGCTGCGCCTTGCCCGAAACCACCTGCACGTCCGCGACCGGCGCGCTGTCCTTGCCCTGCACCACCTTCACCTTGAGGGAGCCCGTCTTCGGCGCCTTCTTGCGCAGGCGGAGCTGGACCGGCGCGCCCTCGGTGGCACCACCGCTGACGGTGGCGACCTCCGTGGCGTCCTCATAGCCGTCCACGCTGGCCTGGGTGGACTGCGCGCCTTCGGGGAGCAGCACCCGCAGCTGCCCCTGCGAGTCCGCGACCAGCTCCTCGCTCGTGCCCGGCGTCTTCAAGGAGGGCACGCGCACGTGCGCGCCCGGAAGCGGTGCGCCCGTCTCCGCGTCCACCACGCTCAGCGCGACGAAGGCCTGACGCGGGCCCACGGGCCGCGACGTCCCGCCCTCGCCGTCCAGTGACACCTCGAAGCCCAGGCCGATGCGGCGCATCCGCTGCTCGGAGCGCAGGCCGCTGGCCTCCAGCTCCATCGTGTCGTGCGCCTGCTGCACGTCCAGGAGCACGCGCCCCGTCCAGCCGTCCCGGCGCACCACCGGATACGAGAGCGCCGCGCCCACCACATAGCCGGACGACGACGCCTTCAGCCCGTCCGCCGCGTGCGCGGAAATCGTCAGAGGCACTTCGCCCCGCGCCTCCAACTGAAGCTCCGCCGGCAGCGCCACCAGCACCCGACCTGAAATCAGCGCCGCGTGCCGCACGCCCCGCTGCAGCACCGGCGCATAGGTGAACCCGCCGAACAGCGGCAGCTGCGCGAAGCCGTAGCCCGCTCCCAGCTCCAGCCGCACCGGCCCGAGCGACAGTCGCCCGCGAGGCCCCAGCGAGCCGCGCACCAGGCTGCCGCCCGTCACGCGCGACGACGCGTCCCGCAGCTCGAAGGCCTCGCGCTGGACATCCACCTGCTCACCCTGGCGGGACGACAGGCCGTAGCGGAAGCGCAACGAGGCGCGCTCGGACTCGGGGGCCTGCGCACGGGCGGCCCCGGTACAGGCGAGCACCAGGACGAGGACGACGAGGCGCGGAAGGATGTCGGTGAGGGGGCTCGGGCGGCGCAAGGCCCGGGAGAGTATAGAGAAGAGGGGCAGGTGTCCCAACCCGCGATGCCGTCATTCCTTCAAGATCGGCGCGGATCACGGCTGGCTTCTTGCTGGAGTGGAACTGCTTTGCTAAGCATGACGGCGGTCGGTAGCGCCTCGTCTAACCTCCGGGATTCACTCCAGAAACATCGGAGCGCCGCCGTGCGCGGGGCGAGCGAACGCTGAGGAGCGCATACGCCCATGGGCACGCAACTGGTGATGTACGAAGAGGAGTTCACCAAGATCAACGCCGTTTGCGACCGGCTTACCAAGGACGCGAACGCGAAGGTGGTCTTCCTCGTCGACAAGAACGGCCAGCTCATCTCCTCGGCCGGCCAGACGCAGAACATCGACACCACGTCGCTTGCGTCGCTGACGGCCGGCAACGTGGCCGCCATGGGCGGTCTGGCGAAGTTGATCGGGGAGAACGAGTTCCCCAACCAGTTCCATGAAGGGGCGAAGGACAGCCTCTACATGACCATCGTGGGCAGCCGCGTGGTGCTGGTCGTCATCTTCGACAACCGCACGAGCCTGGGTCTGGTGCGCTTGCGCATCAAGAAGGCCAGCGACGAGCTGACGAAGATCTTCGAAAGCCTCGTGAAGAAGACCGACAGCCCCGGAGCCGGTTCGCCGTTCGCCGAGATCTCCGACGACGATATCGACAACCTCTTCAGCGAGTAACCCGGGAAGCCATGTCCTTCATCAATTACTCATCCCGCGAAATCAACTGCAAGATTGTCTATTACGGGCCGGGCCTTTGCGGGAAGACGACCAACCTTCAGTACATCTACAACAAGACCGCGGCGGACACGAAGGGCAAGCTGATCTCGCTCTCCACGGAGACGGACCGCACGCTCTTCTTCGACTTCCTGCCGCTGTCGCTCGGTGAGATTCGCGGCTTCAAGACGCGCTTCCACCTCTACACGGTGCCCGGTCAGGTGTTCTACGACGCCAGCCGCAAGCTCATCCTCAAGGGTGTGGACGGCGTGGTGTTCGTCGCCGACAGCCAGATTGAGCGCATGGAAGCCAACATGGAATCGTTGGAGAACCTGCGCATCAACCTGGCCGAGCAGGGCTACGACCTGAACAAGATTCCGTACGTCGTGCAGTACAACAAGCGCGACCTGCCCAACGCGGTGACCGTGGAGGAGATGCGCAAGGCGCTCAACCCGCGGAACATCCCGGAGTACCAGGCCGTGGCGCCCACGGGCGTGGGCGTGTTCGACACGCTCAAGGCCGTGGCGAAGCTGGTTCTCACCGAGCTGCGCAAGGGCGGTTGACACTCCGCCTGCTGTCCTGCCCGGCGGGCTGGCCCCCACCGGGCAGCCCCCGGCGAACGATGGTATGACCTCGTGCCGTCGGGCAGAGCCGCCTTCCGAGGTCGTACCGTGCGCGTCGCAACCGCCACCCTCCGTCTCCTCGCGCTCCTGAGCGCTGGCCTGCCCGGGCCGGTGCTCGCGCAAGGTGCGTCCCCCTCCCCTGCTTCCC
>NZ_RAWP01000175.1:0-12099 GCF_003668935.1 Corallococcus sp. AB032C
GGAGATGTGTATAAGAGGCAGGGGAGGGGCGCGTGGGCGGCGCGGGGGTGCCGTCCGGCAGCGCGCCCTCCACCGGCTCGGAGGGCAGGGCCGGCAGGCGGATGATGAACGTGGTGCCTTCGCCCATCTTGCTCTGCACGCTGATGCTGCCGCCGTGGTTCTTCACGATGCGCTGGCAGATGGCGAGCCCCAGGCCCGTGCCCTTCTGCTTCGTCGTGAAGAAGGGCACGAAGATGTGCGTCTGTTGATCCGCCGGGATGCCCGGGCCGTCGTCGGAGACGCGCACCTCCACGAACTCGCCGCCCGCGCTGCGCAGGTCGCCGAAGCGCTCCGGCTTCTCCGTGCGCACCGTGATGCGGCCTGGCTGCGGCCCCAGCGCCTGCACCGCGTTCTGCACCAGGTTGATCAGCACCTGCTTGAGCTGCTCCGCGTCGCCTTCCGAGCGAGGAAGGCGCAGGTCCAGCTCCACCGCCAGCCCCGCCGTGGGCGGCATGTCGTTCTGGATGAGCCGCATCGTGCGCGTCACCACCTCGTTGAGGTCGGTGGGCCCGAAGTTCTGTTTCAGCGGGCGCGAGTAGTCCAGGAACGCCGTCACCACGCCGTTGAGCCGGTTCACCTCCTCCACGATGACGTCCAGGAACTCGCCGTCCTCGCCCGTCAGCTTCCGTGGATCCAGGCACTGCGCGGCGCCCTTGATGGCGCCCAGCGGGTTGCGGATTTCATGCGCCAGGCCCGCCGCCATCTCACCCAGCGCAGCCAGGCGGTCCCGCTCGCGGATCTTCTCGTACAGCTTGGAGTTCTCCAGCACCGTCGCCATCCGCTCGGAGACCTCCAGGATGAGCGCGATCTCATCCGACGCGTACGCCTCTGGCACCCGTTCGTCCCACAGGTTCAGGAAGCCGATGACGCGGTCATTGCCCATCAGCGGCACGCTGATTCCGGCCTTCATCTGGAGCAGCGCGGCGCGCGTGTCGTTGAGCCGCTTCAGTTCGTCGCGGAAGCGCTTGCCCTCCACCGCCTGCACCCGCATCACGGAGATGCGCCGCTCGATGTTCTCCAGCAGCACCGCCTTCTGCCCGCTGGCCACCGCGAAGAGCACGCCGCGCGCGGCCGCCGTGTCCAGCAGCGCCACCGGCAGCGGGCCTCGCGAGTCCAGGAGCCGGTAGCCCGGCCGGTCCTCCGCCATCAGGTACACCGACGCGTGCGTCACGCGCCCCGTCTCGTGCAGCGCGTCCAGCACCACGCGCGCCAGTTCTGAAATCTCGATGACGGAGGCCATGCGCACGCGCAGGGTGCTCAGCGTGCCCAAGAGCGCGAAGCGCTCGCGGAAGAAGATGCGCACCACCATCTCCTCCACCTTGGTGCGCAGCGGATCCAACAGGATGAGGATGACGAACGCGGCCACCACCGTGTTGAAGACGAAGAGCGACGTGTTCTCGTCCACCCACGCCGTCAGCACCGTGAACACCGACGCCAGGATGACCGCCAGCACCGTCTGCGAGGCGATCTTCCCCAAGAGCTCGTGCAGGTCCATCAGCCGCAGCCGCAGGAGTGTCTGCGCGAGGAAGAACAGGTAGAGCGTCGCGAAGACGGGGCCCAGCGTGGGGAACGGGATGTCGTTGCGCGACAGGAAGTCCAGCCCGTTGAACAGCACCGCCGCGCCCGCGCCAATGGCCAGGTACGCCAGCCGGAACTGCTCGATGCGCGACTCCGTCGTGCGCACCCGGTGCACCAGCAAGGACACGGAAGTGAACAGCGTGCCCAGCACCCAGGCGCCCAGCGCCAGCCGGGCCCACCCATTGTCCGCCAGGGGTGTAACGGCGACGGTCAAGCCCAGCACGCCGGACAGGAGGGCGAGCCGCCGGCCGACCTGGTGCGCTCCCTTGCTGACCCCCAGGAACTCGAGGAAGAAGGCGACCGCCGCCCCGGGCACCAGGGAGACGGCGAGCACCGTCGCCCCGAGGGCGATGCGGGACACCCAGGGGTAGTCCTGCGAGGGAAAGATGCTGTGGAAGAAGAGGCTGAGGTAGTACCCAGCGACCGTCAGGGTGAAGACGGAGTAGAGCGTGAGGACCCGGGGTCGTCCGGGGCGCAACAACATGGACACGCCCAGCGCCAGACCGATGATGGAAGCAAGCAGTGCGCTCTGGGTGCGGATATCCATGTGCAGGCGGACAGTCTAACCTCTGTCAGGGGCTGGAAATTTTCCAACCACCCCCAGTTGTCCTCGGGCGTGCCCGAGCGCATCTCCCAGGGTCCCCGAGGCCCCCGCGAATGAAAGTGTCCCTCCAGCATCTCGCCCTCCTCGCCTCCGCGGCGCTGTTGTCCGCGCAGGCTCCCGCCCCCGCCGTCCCCAGCACCACCCCAACGGCTCCGGCCGCCACGGCCACGGCTCCCAGCGACGACACGGATCAGGCCCCCACGACGCGCACGGACAACGCGCCGTCGGAGGCGCAGCTGACGCCGCCGCCGGACGCGGACAAGGCGCCGTTGCCGGTGGGCTACGTGCAGGTGTTCAACCCGGCCTTCCCGGGGATTGTGCCGCCCACGCCGGTGGTGCACCGCGGGCGCCGCTACGGGCTGGAGGACCTGACGCCGTACTTCACCGACGGCAAGAAGCGGGACGCGAAGGACGCGTTCGACAAGGGCCAGTACACCAAGGCGCGCGCGCTGCTGGAGGGTGAAGGGGACAGCCCGCCGGTGCGCTACCTGCGCGCGTTGTCCGCGGTGCGGGCCGGGGACGACAAGTCGGCGGCGACGGAGATGGCGGCGCTCGCCAACGACTACCCGGCGCTGAAGGACCGCTGCCTCACGCACGCGGGCGTGGCGCTGGAGTCCCAGGGCCGGCTGGATGACGCGGCGGCCAGCTTCAAGCAGGTGCCGGAGGGCTCGCGCATGTACGTGGACGCGCGCCTGGGCCTGGCGCGCGTGCTGCGCAAGAAGAAGGACTACGACGGCGCCATGGAGGCGCTGACGCCGCTCACCCAGCGCATGATGACGGGCTGGGGCCGCAACGTGGGCGCGGAGGCGCTCATCGCCACGGCGGACCTGGCGGTGGAGAAGAAGGACAAGGCGGCGGAGAAGGCCGCGCTGTGGAAGCTGTGGGCAGCCCAGCCCCTGTCGCCCATCGTCAAGCAGGTGGAGAAGCGCCTCAAGGGTCAGACGCCGCCCCTGGACGCCAAGGTGGGCCGCGCGGAGGCGCTCATCGAAGCGCACCGCAACAAGCAGGGCATGGCCATCCTGGAGCCGATGCTCAAGACGATGAAGCTGCCGGACACGCTCGCGTGCCGCGCGCACTTCGCGTTCGGCAAGGGGCAGCGCAAGGAGCGCCAGCACACGGCCGCCATCCAGATCCTCACGCCGGTGGTGGAGCAGTGCAAGGATCGCGACCTGCTGGCCCGCGCGCTGTACGTGCTGGGCTCGTCGCGCTCCATCGTGGATCAGCAGCACGGCCCGGACACCTACGAGCGGCTGGCGAAGGAGTTCCCGGACCACTCGTTCGCGGACGACGCGCTCTTCTACGCGGCCGACCTGTACGTGAAGACGAACCGCCCCAAGGAGGCCATGGCGCGGCTGGATGAAGTCGCGCGGCTGTACCCCAAGGGCGACTTCCTGGGCGAGGCGCTCTTCAAGGCCTTCTGGGTGGCGCGCACGTCGAAGGTGGAGGACGGAGGCTTCTCCTTCCTGGACCGCATCGAGGCGCAGTTCGCCACCGCGGACGAGTCCTACGACGTGGAGCGCGCGCAGTACTGGCGGGCTCGCACGCTGGAGGAGCGCGGGAACATCCAGGGCGCCGCGGAGCTGATGGAGAAGCTCGCGGTGGAGCACCCGGCCACGTACTACGGCCTGATGGCGCGCTCGAAGCTGGGCGAGCTGGACCCCAAGCGGCTGGAGGCCGTGTCGTCGTCCATCTTCGACGTGCCGGAGGCCGCCAGCCCCTGGCCGATGTTCGCGGGCCCCATGGGGGATGACCCCCACTTCCGCGCGGGCGTGGAGCTCTTGCGGCTGGGCTTCGCGGACTCCGTGTCGTCGGAGCTGATGCTGGTGAACCGCGCCAACCAGCCGCCGGAGTCCATGCGGCTGCTGGTGATGGTGCTGTCTCAGTCCGGCGACGCGCGGTCGGCGCACGCCATCGCGCGGCTCGCGCTGCGCAAGGACCTGAGCGGGCGCATCACCGCGCAGACGCGTCCGGTGTGGGAGGTGGCCTATCCCAACGCGTTCCGCGACCTGATTGAGAAGCACACCGTGCCGGCGGGCGTGGAGCCGGACCTGCTCCAGGCGCTGATGCGCGAGGAGAGCGCGTTGGACCCCAAGGCCCTGTCCTGGGCCGGCGCGCTGGGCCTCACGCAGTTGATGCCCTCCACGGCGAAGGGCGTGGCGCGCGAGCTCAAGGTGAAGCACTTCACCGTGGACTCGCTGCTCCAGCCGGAGCTGAACATCCGCTTCGGCGCGCACTACCTGGGCGGCCTCATCAAACAGTTCAAGGGCCACACGCCCTACGCGGTGGGCAGCTACAACGCGGGCTCCGGTGCGGTGAACCGCTGGCGCGCGGCCAGGCCGGACCTGGCGCTGGATGCGTGGGTGGAGGAGATCCCCATCGCGGAGACGCGCGGCTACATCAAGCGCGTGCTGCGCTCCTACAACACCTACCAGCTGCTCTACGGCCGCGTGCCGAAGGTGCCGGTGATGCCTAGTGCATCGCGTTAGTGTGTAATCCTGGCTGAAGCCTGAATTCGAGTTTTCTTTGTGGAGGGGGAAGGGCGGGCCGTGATTTCGTCGGCCGCCATGCTCCCCCTCCGAACGAGAATCGCTCCCCTCGCAGTGGCGGTGTTCACCCTGGTGGGCCTGTGTCTTCCGGCTGAAGCCGAGGCGCAGGCCTGGTCGCTGACGAACGCGCAGCGGCAGGCGTTCCTGCGCTACTACGCGCCGGTCATCTTCAAGCGCGCGAACGCGAACGACAACAAGCACGGCTACGACTGGTTGACGAACTTCGACTTCGACCAGGACGGGGACTTCTCCAACAACAAGCTGCACTGGAAGCAGATCAACCAGTACGTGGACGCGTCGCGCGTGGGCCCCAGCGCGTTCGACAAGTGGCGCATCCGGCCGACGCTCTACACGTCACTGATTGAATACATGGACGGGGGGAAGAACCTCACCCTCGTGTATCACCTGTATCACGCGCTGGATAAGAACGCGGCGGGCAACTGGCAGCTGCATGACTGGGAGCGCGTCGAACTCCAGGTTCGCAACGTGGTGGGCAACCCGGGCAGCGGCGAGTCCGTGGCGTACGCGGTGGTGACGCAGCACAAGCGCAACGTGGTGCGCCGGGCGGGCAGCGGCGACCTCCAGTTCATGCAGACGGGCACGGGCAGCCACCTGCTCATCTGGCAGGCGGAGTGGTCCGACAAGCTGCTGGCGCCGCACGGACAGGAGCTGCGCTTCGTGACGGATTCGTACTCGTTCTTCGCGGGCCGGATGGCGTCCGGTGGGAAGGCGGAGGCGGACGTGAACAACGACGACGGGCGCAAGAAGCTGCACTTCGTCTTCGTGCCGGAGGACGACGGGGCGGCGGTGACGGCGTTCAACGCGCAGCCGGTGCGGTACTCGACGGCGGACGCGCAGGCCAGCCGCTACGACAACGGGGACTCCGCCAACTGGCCCGCGGTGAAGCGCGTCACGTACGAGTTGCAGGACCTGGCGGACATCCTCCCCACGCACTGGGAGCAGGGGGGCTATGCGACGCACTGGCTGCCGGACGCGCCGCGGTTCTTCTACCTGGAGAGCCCGGTGGTGAACGAGGCGGGCCAGGCGGAGGTGAGCGCGGGGATGCAGCGCTTCTTCTCCAAGACGCGCGACGTGGAGAACCAGGACGACCGCGAGGGCTACCCGTCGAAGGCGTGGTTCTTCGGCACGTTCGAGCTGAACGACAAGGCGTCGGACACGGGCGGCGGCGGTGGCTCGTTCGGCGACAAGGTCTGGGCGGGCACGGCGGTGGACTCGCGGGGCCAGACGCGCATGAGCGCGAGCGGCTACCCGGCTTCAGCGAATGCGTACTGGTGGCAGCACGACTACTTCGTGCACTCGGGCGTGACGGACGACACGGACGGGCGGGAGCAGGGCTTCTTCCTGCAGGGCGGGTGGTATCTGCCTCAGAACGGCGGCTTCGACGGACGCTGGGTGCAGCTCTTCGCCGACCGGCCGGGCAAGGAGTCCGGCGAGTACTGAATTGGTCCTGATTGCCGGGGGGCGGCAGAGCGAGAAGCGGCGCTCATGTCCCCCCGTGCAGGAGCACTGGAAGAATCTCGGGACCGGAGTGGGACTGGTAGGCTTGAGGAGCAGTCCCACCCCCTCGTTTGCGTGAAGGAAACACGCCATGAGCCAGCCCAGCGCCCCCAGCCCTCAACAGATAGACCTCAACCGCACCGCCGTGGAGATCGCCCCCGAGACCTTCTGGGTCGGGAAGCGCGAGCCCGGCGGCATCTTCTTCGCCAACCCGTACCTGCGCCGCTTTCGGGGCACGGACACGCGGACGAAGAAACCCTCTGAGTTCAACCTCCTCATCGACCCCGGGTCGAGCAGCGACTTCTCCACCATCCACACGAAGGTGGTGTCGCTGATTGGAGGGATGGACCGGCTGTCGGCGCTCTTCATCAACCACCAGGATCCGGACGTGGGCTCGTCCGCGAACATCATCTCGGCGCGCTATTCGCCGCGCGCGAGCATCCTGTGCTCCGAGGACACCTGGCGGCTCATCGTCCACTTCAACCTGCCGCGCAACCGCTTCATCCCGACGGAGAAGTTCTCGCAGGGGTTGAGCGTGCCCACGGGGCACAAGCTGTTGCCGGTGCCGTCGCCGTTCTGCCACTTCCGGGGCGCGGTGATGCTCTACGACCCGCAGACGCGGGTGCTCTTCACGGGAGACCTCTTCGGAGGCCTCACGGACAGCAAGGCGCAGGGCCTGTGGGCGGAGGAGTCCGACTGGACGGGCATCCGGGCGTTCCATCAAATCTACATGCCGGTGAACTCGGCGCTGGTGCGCGCGGTGGCGGCCATCCGGAAGCTCACGCCCGCGGTGGAGATGATCGCCCCGCAGCACGGCCGCGTCATCCGGGGCAAGCTGGTGCATCAGTTCCTGGAGCGCATGGAGCGGCTCCAGGTGGGCCTGGACATCATCGACGAGGCGCAGGACCGCACGCACCTGCAGGCCTGGAGCGCGGTGATTGACCGGGTGCTGAACCTGGCGCGCGGCTACCTGGGTGATTCGGTGGAGGCGAAGCTCACCGCGAGCGATCAGCTGTCGGACACGGCGAAGTTCAACGGCAAGCGGCTGGAGGTGAGCCGCATGGGCAAGTGGACGCTGGAGCACGTGGTGGAAGTGCTCTGCCAGGGCGAACCCACGGAGATTTCCGGCCCCATCATGGTGGAGGCCACCATCGCCGCCGCTGAATACAACCTGCCCACGCCCCACCTGGACATCGAAGGCGCAGGCGCGCCGGCCCCCGTCTCGCTGCTGGAGTCGTGAGAGGGGAGGGCGGGTGCATTCCAAGGACCGTGACAGCGGAGGGTTGACCTACCTGGGCCCGGAGGCGCTGAACGCGCGGCCGGGCAACGCCGTGGCAGAGGACGGCTCGGAGCCGACGCTGCCGCAGGTGCGGACGCCCGTGTCTCCGGGCGGCACATTGATCCAAGGCGCGGTGACGCCGCAGCCCCTCGTGCCCACGAGCCAGGGCCTTGTCCCCGGGCAGGTGGTGGCGGGGCGCTACCGGGTGGAGAAGTGGCTGGGGGTGGGTGGCACGTCGGCGGTGTATCAGGCGCTGGATTCGAAGAAGCACCAGCGCGTGGCGCTCAAGGTGTTGGCGGTGCCGTACGCCGACGAGGCGATGGTGACGCGATTCCGCCAGGAGGTGGACCACGCCCGTGCGCTGGAGCACGTGAACATCCTGCATGTCTTCGACGTGGGCTCGGATGGGGACCGGCACTACCTGACGGTGGAGCTGCTGGAGGGCAGGGACCTGCGTCAGGTGATGATGGAGGGGCGGCCTACGTTGGCCAATGCCTTGCGGTGGCTGACGCACGCCACGGTGGCGCTGGAGCACGCGCACGCGCAAGGGGTGCTGCACCGGGACGTGAAGCCCGGGAACCTGTTCATCACGCGCACGGGCGTGCTGAAGCTGATGGATTTCGGGCTCGCCAAGAGCGCGCATGTGATGGGCAACACGGCGCAGGGGGCGACGCTGGGGACACCGGAGTACATGGCTCCGGAGCAGGTGACAGGTGTGCCCGTGTCGCCGGCCACGGACCTGTATGCCCTGGGTGTGGTGGCGTACGAGCTGCTCACCGGGCAGCTGCCGTTCCGTCACGCGCAGCCTGTTCCGCTGATGCTGATGCACGTGCAGGAGACGCCTGTGCCTCCGAGGAAGCGGCGTCCAGAGCTGCCGGAAGCTTTCGAGCAGGTCGTCCTCACGCTGATGCGGAAGCGACCCGAGGAGCGTTACGCCAGTGCAACGGTGCTGCGCGCTGAACTGGCGAAGCTGTGGCCGCTGGCACTCCAGCACGGGCGCGCGTTATAGGAGGGCTCATCCGCAGGGGGGGCCTCCATGTCTGTCAAATTCAATCACACGATCATCGCCGCGAAGGACAAGGTCGCGTCCGCGCAATTCCTGGCGGAATTGCTCGGGCTTCCGGAGCCCAAGCCCTTCGGTCACTTCCAGGTGCTGAAACTGACGGACGGCGCGTCGCTCGACTACGTCACCACTCAGGACGCGATCCACGGGCAGCACTACGCGTTCCTGGTGACGGAGGAAGTCTTCGATTCGTTGATAGCGAAGATCCGCGACCGGAAGATCCAGCATTGGGCCGACCCGCGCGGCCAGCATGAGAATCAAATCAACACCCATGACGGAGGCCGCGGGGTCTACTTCCAGGACCCCAGCGGCCATTACATGGAGGCCATCACCGTGCCCTACGGCGGTTGGTGATACTTTCTCGGGGCGCGGCCCAGGCTGACGCACACCTCGAGCAGGAGCACTCCGTCATGGCTGGCAGCTTCGATGTTCTCATCATTGGCAACGGGGTCCTGGGCCTGTCCACCGCCAATGCCCTGGTTGCCCGGGACCCGGAGATCCGGGTCGCCGTCATCGGCCCCCAGGCACGGACCTACGGCGCCTCGCCGGCGGCCGGCGCGATGATGGGATGTTTCGGTGAAATCACCCGGGCATCCGTGGCTGGGAAATACGGCCCCATCAAGCTGGGGCTGGGCCTCCAGGCCCGCAAGCTGTGGCCCACGTGGCTCGAAGGTCTCAACGCGCGGCTCCCGGAGGCGGACCGGCTGGCCATTACGCCCGGCACCTTCGTCGTGGCCAACAACCGCTCCGGGCTCATCGAGGATGAGAACTTCACCGTGATGCGCCGCACGCTCCAGCAGTACCAGGAGCGCTTCGAGGACGTGGACCCCCTCCACATCACTGGCATGCACCCCGCCGGGGACAGCCGCCCCACTGCCGCGCTCTTTATTCCGGATGAGGGCTCACTGGACTCCAGCCGCCTGCTGGCGGGCCTGGCCGGCGCCGCGGTGCGCTCGTCGCGCGTCTCCTTCCTGGAGGACACCGTCAGCGGGTTGCTCGTGGAGGGTAGCCGCGCCGTGGGCGTGCAGTTGGCGGATGGCCAGACGCTGAACGCGAAGCACGTGCTGCTCGCCTCGGGCGTGCAGAGCCAGAAGGTGTTGGACTCGCTGCCGGACCTGGCCCGGCGTGTGCCTCGACTGCTGCCCGGCATGGGCACGTCGCTGGTGTTGGAGACCACGGACTTCCCCCTCAACCCCAGCGTCATCCGCACGCCCAACCGCGCCTTCGCCTGCGGCCTGCACGTCGTGCCCCGGGGCGCCAACCGCGTCTACGTGGGCGCCACCAACAACACGATGCTCGCGCCGGCGGACCGGCCCACCGTGTCGGACGTGTTCTTCCTGATGGACTGCATGATGGAGCAGATCCACCAGGGCTATCAGAACGCGAAGCTCATCTCCACGGCGGTGGGCAACCGCCCCATCGCCATCGACACGCTGCCGCTCATCGGCGGGACGTCGGTGGAGGGCCTGTGGATCGCCTCCGGTACCTACCGCGACGGGCTGTTCCTCTCTCCGCTCGTGTCGCAGCACATGGCCGGCCTCATCCTGGGACAGGGCGGCCTGATGGAGAATGTCTTCCCTCCCGAGCGCAAGCCCATCAACCGCTTCACGCGCGAGGAGGCCATGGAGGAGACGGCGCGGCACTACGCCGCGGCCGGTTGGGAGCACGGCATCCGCATCCCCAAGGTCGGCTGGCACGAGACGTTCGCCCGCATGTTCAAGCGCACCATCACCACCGTCTACGAGGAGATTGGCACCGACTACGTGCTGCCTCCGGAGTTCGTCTACGTCGTGGACAACGACCGCGAGCGCATGGTGCCGTACTTCCGTGACTACTACCGGAGCGTGGACGCCGCCTGGTAGCGGCGCCCCCGGAGCTACTCCGCCTCGCGGGCGAGCTGGATGAGCGCGTCGGCCAGCGCGGCCATGTGTTCGGGCCGCGAGGCCGGGTTGATGAAGACGGCCCGCAGGTACAGGCGGCCACTTGCGTGCCGGTAGCAGCTCACCGCGAACTTCCGGCTCTGCATCAGCCGTGACAGCAGCGCGTCGTTGCGTGCGTTCTCCCTCGCGAGCTCCTCGGGTGTCTCGCTGGCGGCCTTCGGGCGGAGGCGGAAGGCGAGCATGTTCATGGTCGGCGTGTCGGGGAAGAGCTCGAAGCAACCGCTCTTCTTCAGGCGCCGCGTGAAGTCCCGGGCGAGCGCGAAGAGGTGGTCCACGAGCCGGCCGTAGCCATCACGGCCGAAGTGGCGCAACAGCAGCCAGGCGCCCAGTGAGTTGAGCGCGCGCGAGCCGTCCAGCGTCACCTCGCCCAGGTCGGACACCTCGCTCGTGACGAAGTAGTCCAGGCTCACCTTGCCCAGCAGCGTGAGCAGCCGCGCGTCGCGCACCAGCAGGCCGCCCAACTGTGCGTTGAGGCCCAGCACCTTGTGGGGATCCAGCGTGACGGTGTCCGCGCCCTGGAGGCCGTCGAGCAGGCCCCGGTGGCGCTGGGAGAAGAGCAGCAGGCTGCCGTGGGCCGCGTCCACGTGGACGAGCGCGCCGTGCTGATGGGCCAGCCGCATGCCCTCGCGCAAGGGGTCGACGGCGCCCACTCCCGAGCTCCCCGCGGTCAGCACCACCACGGCGGGGAGCTGGCCCTGGCGCCGCGCTTCCACCAGCGCGGCGTCCAGGGCGACGGGACACAACCGGTCCTGGCCGTCGGTGGGAACGCGGTGCAGTCCCGCGTCTCCTAGCCCCAGCTGGCGGACGGCGGCGAAGATGCTGGGGTGCGAGGCCTCGGACGCGAAGATGCGCATCCCCCGGTGGCCCGTGCGGGACAGCGCCTCCACGAGCCCCAGCGCGTTGACGTCCGCCCCGGCGCGGCGCAGCGCTTCGTTGCGCAGGATGAGCAGCGCCTGGAAGTTGGATTGCGTCCCGCCGGACGTGAAGCAGCCTCCGGCCTGGGGGTCGTCTGGAAATGCGAGCGACGTGAGCCAGCCGAGGACCTGTCGCTCGACGAACGTGCCCGAGCGCGCGGACGAGAAGGTGATGGGGTCCTGCGCCAGGGCGCGGATGAGCAGACCACTGAAGACGGAGTAGTCCGTGGGCGGGACGTCCAACTGCGCGAACCACGTGGGCGAGCGCTTGTCACGGCCGTGGGGCATCACGTGTTCGGCGACGTCCGCGAGGATGGCCTCGATGGGTTGCCCCTGCTCCGGCAGCGGCGCCTCGAAGGCCCTGGCGATGAGGCGGGCGGGGATGGGAGGAGGGACGGGGCTTCCGGCCGGGGCCCGCAGCCGCTGAAGCGTGAGGGCGACAAAGCCCTCCATCCGTGCGCGGACCTCGTCCTCGGGCAGGGCCTCGAAGGCGGCTCGCAGGGCTGGGGGCAGCTCCGGGTAGGAGGGCTCGGTGACGTCGTCGTGGACCCTCGCGGCGGGGGTCACTCGTGTCGCGCTCAAGGCGTCTCTCCTCCCACGCGGGAAGGCGGGGATGGG
>NZ_RAWP01000176.1:0-12048 GCF_003668935.1 Corallococcus sp. AB032C
GCCCGCGCGCACCGCCGACCCGCAGTACCTCATCCTGACCGGCGGCTCGCCCTTCCTGCGCGCCATCGGCTCCGTGCGCCGCCCGGACGGTGAAACCCTGCCGGGCTTCGCCAACCTGGCCGTGACCAAGATGTCCGCGGCCCCGCTGCCCACCGAGCCGGGCTCGTACGAGTTCCGCTTCCAGGCCAGCAACGGCACCGGCGACTTCAAGCTCGCACAGCGCAGCGAGACCGGCGCTCCACGCAACGTGCGCGACTTCGAGATGGCGTCCTCGGGCGGCTTCCAGCTCTACCGCTTCACCATTCCCTGAAGCCCCTCACGGCGGCAGGAACCGCGACATCAACGCGAACCCCGGCGCCTCCAGGGGCACGCGCCCCCGCAGCGCGGAGAACAGCGACCAGCCGTGGTCCGCGAGGATGACCACGGCCGCGTCCGCCGCGATGCTGAGCCCCATGAAGCCCACGTAGCCCCCCATCACCGACGAGCGCCACACCACGTCCTTCCCTCGCACCTGGGAGACATTCCATCCCAGGCCGCGCTGGAAGGACCCGGCCTTCACCCGAGGCGCCTGCATCCGGTACAGGGCCTTCGTGAAGGATGTCTCGCCCCGCCCCAGGTTCGTCTCCAGGAAGCGCATCACGTCCCCCACCGTGGAGTGCATCGCACCACCGCCCGGGAGCGCCGGGAAGGTCCACGGCGGCACGGGCTTGCCTCGCGCGGTGTGGCCCTGCAACAGGCGCGGGGCCAGCTCCTCCGTGACGCGCGCCGTGGTGTCCAGGAGCCCCATGGGCTTGCAGAGCACGTCCCGCATCAGGTGCCCGTAGTTCAGCGCCATGCGCCGGGAGAGCGCGTGGCCGAGCACGCCCATCCCCAGGAAGGACTCGGACGACGGGTGCGGCGGCGGCTGCCGGGGGTGGTAGTTGCGCAGGAACTCGCCGAACAGGCTCGCGGAGTAGTGCCCGAACGGGTCGTCCGGATTCGCGGGCGCCGCGCCCAGGTTCGGCGGCAGGTGCGGCAACCCGGAGGTGTGCGTCGCCAGCTGCTCCAGCGTGATGCGCTGCGCGACCTCGTCGTTCAGGAGCGACGTGGGAATCAGGTTCGCCAGGGGCTCGTCGAGCCGCACGTCCCCCCGCTCCGCCATCACCGACAGGAGCGCCGCAGTGAAGACCTCCGTGAGCGCCCCCAGGGAGAAGAGGGCGTCCGTGGCCGGAGGCGTCCCCTTGCCCCGGAGCCCCTCGACGTGCAGCGCGCCCCGCCACGTCATCGCCGCGCACACGGAGGCCGTCGGGTAGCCGCGCAGGTAGGACCGCAGCTCGGCGTGGAGGAGGTCGGAAGGGTTCGACATGGAGTGGCGCTTTACGGGCCCGCCGCCCGGTGAAGCAAGCCTTCCGGAAGCGGTTCTGTCAGGCATCACCGTGCGAGGGCGCTCACGGGCGTGCCGGAGCGCGGCCACCTCCGGCTGCTGTACCGGGGCTGGATGCTCACGGAGGAGGAGTACACAGAGCTCGACGAGGCCGTGCGCGCCCTGGGACACCGGCTGGTGACGACGCCTGCGCAGTACGCCGCCGCGCACCCTAGTCCCCTCGGTGGGGAGACAGGCCTCGTCCACGAGGAGCCGGTGCTACCGTGCGCGGCCATGAAGGACTCTGTCCGTGCACACCGGGGGCTGCGCCACCGCATCGCCACCCTCCTCCTCGTGGGACTCACCGCGTGCGGCGGCTGCCAGAAGACGGACGCCGAGCGCGCCGCGAAGGAACGCGCGGAGATTGATCAACGCCTCCGTGACTCCGTCGCGCTCGTGCCCTACCGCGCGCTCAAGCTCACCGTGCGCGCGGACGGGGACCCCAAGGCCCCGGAGGAGGTGGCCCTCCTCTGGAAGGCCCTGGCTGAAACGCGCGCGTTGCCGGACAAGCCACTCACCGACGAAGCGACGCGCGCGGCGGCCCGCACGTACCTGGACCTGGGTATCGCCTTCTACAAGGCGCGCAAGACGCTCCAGACGCGCGACGAGGATGAGTTCCCCCTGCTGTGGAACCGGTGGGCCTCCGGCGAGGCCCTGCCCCTGCCGTCCTACGACGCGGGCCAGGAGCACGCCTATCTCGCCGCGGTCCTGCTGGCGCTGGACGCCGCGGAGAAGTCCGACCGCATCCCTGCCACGGAGCTCGCCTTCTACGAACTGTCGCGCGCCACGCCCACCCCTGAATGGCCCGCGCCCCTGCGCGCGGCGGTGCAGGCGAGCCGGGGCGTCGCCTTCTGCCAGGCGGGCTACCACTACGCCGCCGAGGAGGAGCTGACCGCCTTCCTTACCGAGGCGGAGCGCATTCCACCCGAAGACTTCCCCGCCCTCCAGCACAGCACGCCCGCGCAGTCGCGGGAGGCGGCGCTCGCGGCCGGGCACTTCCTGCGCGCCTGGAACCGCATGGGCCTGAAGCGCGAACGCGCCGCCGAGGACGACATCGAGCAAGGGCTGCGCTCGCTCCAGACGCTAGGCGTGGAGAACGAGCTGACGTGGTGGGGCTGGGCCTTCATCCACACCCGCCGCGGACGCTACGAAGAGGCGGCGGCGTCCCTGGACAAGCTCGCGGCCAGCCCCTACCTGGAGGAGACAGAACGGCGCGAGGTGCACGACAACGCGGAGGCCCTGCGCAAGCACGGGGACAGCCTGCCGCTGTTCCAGCAGACCCGCGCGACGGTGCTCCTGGGCCGGACGCTGCTGGCGCGCGCAGGAGGCCTGGAGCACGTGCTCACCGTGCTGCTGGGCCCGGAGCGGGCGAAGCAGCTCTACGCCCCGCTCGTCTGGATGGACCGCGTGCGCCAGCGCACGGCGGCGCTCTCCCCGGAGCAGGTGGCCCAGGGCGCGGGCGAGACGCTCGACCGCGCGCGTGAAGCGGGCAACCGCGGCTGGAAGGCCCTCCAGGAGCGCCTGGACAAGACCACCGCCCAGGACACCCCGCCGTGATGCCGGCGTGAATCGCAGGACTCTTCCGGTATATTGCGTTTTCCAACTTAAACCCGGAGGAGTCTGATGAAGCGTTTCCTGTTTGTCGCGATGGCGGTGCTGGGCCTGCAGACGGTGGCGTGTGGTGGCCCGATGGAGGCGGAGGAAGCGCTCCAGCCCCAGGAAGGGTCCGAGGTCACGGCCATGGCCGTCTGCACGGCGGCGTGTCCTGGCGGGACGTCGGTGTCCTGCTCGGGCAACCACTGTGAGGCCGTGGAGGGCCAGGCGGTGATGTGCGACGGCCAGTGGAAGGACTGTCCCTCGCCGACGACCGTGTCCTTCTTCTGCGAGTCGACCAACACGGCCGTGAGCTGCACGGGCTTCAACGCCTACACGCTGCAGCCCCTGAGCTCCAAGGTGTGCGGCGGCGTGTCGTGCAACGGCGTGGACACGTACTGCCCGGCCTTCACCGACGCGCGCGAGTGCTTCTGAGTCGTCACGGAGCCGCCGCTTCGCCCAGCGCCTTCACGGGGTAGTGCCCCGGGGAGGCGCGGAAGCGGCGCTCCAACCCGCCGGGCTCGAGCACGCCGCGTTCGAACAGGCCCAGCAGGAAGGCCTCGTACGTCCCCGCGCGTGAAGGGCCCGCGCGCTTCAGCTCCTCGTAGAGCACGAAGGCCAGGACGTGCAGGCCGTCGTCGTGGTCGCGGAAGAACTCCGCCCCCGTGAGCGTCCGGCCCTCCCGGTTGCGCAGCAGGCCCTCCCGCTCGCTGACGTAGACGTCGATGGCCTCCGCGCAGTCCTCCTCCGTCAGGCCGCGCGCCGTGGTGTAGCCGAACGCGGGGTCATGCTCGCGCACCAGCCGCTGGAAGTAGGGGTCCGCCTCCAGCGCGGACAGCTTCGCGTCCAGTTCGCCCTCGCGCGTGAACGGCGGATGCAGCAGCTCATGCACCGCCGTCTTCACGGTGACGTCCGCGGGATAGGTCGCGTCCGTGAGGAAGTTCCACCCCGTCACCCGGATGCCGTGCGGCTTCGCGAACTTCAGGACGTGCGCGCTCAACGCCGCCACCTGGAGCTCCCTGCCCAGCACCGCTTCGTCCCAGCCCACCACGTCGTGCGGCGCCACCTTCGCCGCCAGCCCCGCGATGGCCTGCTCCACCTGCGGCAGGTACTCCGCCCGCCAGATGCGGGGGAACTCCACGCGCTCCAGGAACGCCAGCAGGACACCCAGGTCCCCCCGCACGTCCTCCATCTCCGCGAAGCCGTCCTCCTTCCCATACGACGTGGCCAGGAAGTCCGCGCGCATCCGGCTCCACGCGGCATCGTCCGCCACCGTCGCCGCCAGGCCCTCCACCGTGGTGGCCCCTGTCACGGAGAAGACCAGCGTCAGGAACGGCCCCACCATCTTGCCGCCCTGCTTCGCCATCCGCTCGGTGAGGTGCGCGAGCGCGGCCTGCTCCCGAGCCCCCAGCAGCGCGGAGAAGCGCTGGAACTCCGCCGGATGGAAGCGCGTGTAGAACGCGTCGCCGCGAAGCAGGTTCAACAGGCACAGCGCGTCGTACGACTCCGACGGACGCAGCACCCACTGCGTGCGTCCGGAGTCCACGCGGCGCGCGGCCAGCTCCGGAGCCGCCGGGACGGGACGGGAACCCGCGCAGGCGGTCCACATCAGCGCCGAACACAGGAGCGCCACGGCGCGGCGGAAGGAATGCGATGGCAGGGTCATGGCCGGGAGATAGGACCGCCCGTGCCCTGCCGTCTTGGACGAAACCTACCGCGTGGAACCGGATGCATGTCCCGCCAGCCGCCGGTACTCCGCCGGGGTGAGGTGCAGGCGGCGGCGGAACTCGCGCGTCAGGTGGCTCTGGTCGCAGTAGCCCGCGTCGAGCGCGATGTCGCCCAGGGGCCGCTCCGTCTCGCGCAGCGCCCTGCCCGCGCGCTCCAGCCGCGACCGGCGCAGGTACTCCGCCGGGCTGCACCGCCAGGCCTGGCGGAAGGCCCGCCCCAACCGCTGCGGGCTCACCCCCGCCTCCCGCGCCAACGCCGCGAGCGTGGGCGGAGGCCCTCGCACCGCGTCCAACAACTCCCGGACGCGCCCCAGCCACGCCGGAGGGCCCGAAGTCCGCACCGGCGCCGACGCGCGCACCGCCTCCGCCAGCATCTCCAGCGTCAGCCCTTCGATGGCCAGCGCCGCCACGTCATCCGCGCGCCGGAACTCCTGGTACACGCGCGCCCCCAGCGTGGCCAGCCGCACCGACGTCAGGTCCACCCGCGGATCCAACCGCGCGGCGAGCGCGCTCCGCGACCGCCAGGACGCCTCCGAGAAGTCGATGTTGAAGGTGCGCGTGCGCACGTCCCGGATGCGCTGCGCGTGCTCCAGCCCGGGCGCCTGGAAGGCGACCGACCGGGCCACGCACTCCCGCGCGCGGCCCTCCACCACGTCCGTGAAGCCCCCCTCCAGCGTGAGCCGGAAGCCCGCGTGCCGGTGTCCATGGGACGGCAACCGGACGCCCGGTGCATACGTGCTCTCCGTGAGCACCAGCCCCTCCACCTCCACGCGCTGGAGGGGCGTGCCCAGGTAACGGCCGAAGTCGAGGACGGGTGCGGAGCTCACACCCCCTTTTTCGCACCGGCCAGGGGTCCCATTGCATCCCCGGGCGCCGATTCCGCTCCGGCGCCAGCGGCCCGGCTTCAGGCCTGCCCCGTCAGCCGGTAGTACGCGTGCGGGCGGCGCCAGCGGATGAAGGCGCGCGCCAGCGGGTTCATGCCCCAATGGATGGGCACCGGGTCCACGACGAAGCCCAGCTCGTCCTTGAACTGCTCCAACTGGGCCGCCTCACGGGCATGCAGTCCGCCCACCAGCGTCCGGGCCCCCAGCCGGCGGCAGAGCTGCGCGAACTCGTAGATGAGGCCGGTGGAGATGTTCGTCGGCAGCGCCCACGTCGCGTAGTAGGCGCTGAAGCCATACGCGACGCCGTCCACGATGTAGCCGTCCAGGTAGCCGCCCAGCTTGTCGTCCACCATCCCCGCCAGCACGCACCAGTGGTCGGACGCGAAGTACTGCCGCAGGCCCTTGAGGTACTCGTCCAGCGTGGGGATCTTCTTGTGCTGCGTGCGCGTCAGCGCGTCCCGCACCACGGGATAGCCCTGCTCCAGCAGCAGCGACGGCCCCGTGAGCTGGACGATGCGCACCGTGCGCTGACACTTGCGCAGCTTGCTGCGCCGGTTCGAGTTCAACCGGCCCATGTCATAGGTGTCCAGGTCCTTCAGCCGCACCACGGGCACCTTGCCGGTGGCGACGTTCGCCGTCTCCGGTGTCAGCGCCGCGCGGTAGCCCCAGGCCAGCGGCGTGGGCGGCGTGGCCTCGTCCGGCGTCAGCCGCGCCAGCAGGTGCACCGGCTGGAAGAAGCCGGGCGCCCCCGACTGCTCCCAGTAGTGCCCCCGGTGGGAGATGACGCGAACGCCCTCTTCTCGCCGGCGCTCGGCGAGCTCCCGCTCCGTGAGACACGTGAAGCGGGCCTCCGCGACATCGCGGAGCTGGGGAAGTGACAGGACCATGGGAACCTCTCCGGCACACAAAGACGTCAGGAACGGGGCGCGCGGTAGGCGGGGAAGAAGTCCTCGCCCGCATGCCCCTGGGACAGCTGTGCGTATGCCTCCAGGTCGCAGATGAGGTCGTGCGTGTAGAATTGGGACATCGCGTTGGCGAAGCCGCGCTTGAACCGCTCGATGCCGTCACCCGGCCGGACGCCGCCGCCCAGGTGGACGGAGGCATCCAGCTTCTCCGCCAGCTCCACCATCACCGGGAACTCGTTCTTCGCCGGTGAGTGCACCAGGTACGCGTCCGCCGTGCCGCCAATGAAGTTGTGCAGAAGCCCGTCGCTCAGCACCACCAGCGCGGAGGAGGCCACCGCCCCGTCCGGCGCGCGCGTCGTCACCAGCCACGCGAAGGGACAGGTGAAGACCTCCTCGAACCAGGCCTCGCTGAAGTAGTACCGCTCCCCGGCCTGGTTGCGGTCCATGGTCTGCCGGTAGATGGACTTGAGCGCCTCGCGCTGCTCCTGCGTGGAGTCCTTCACCGGCACCGCCGCGCTGGCGTAGCCGCGCCGGGCGTTGCGGCGGATGTCCGCGCCGTGGTCGCTGCGGAACTTCACCGGAAGCTTCGGGTCGATGAGACACACCTCCGTGCGCAGCCGGCCGCCCGCGAAGCAGTACGGCCCGCCAATGCGGTCGCGCAGGAAGATGCTGACCAGCTCCGTGCCCCGCCAGTCGATGCCGTCCACCGGCACCTCGGAGAGGCCGTTCAACTCCGCCCCGGGAAACCCATATGGAGAAACCGCGTCCCGGTAGTGCGTCCCTTCGATGGGCCGCACGATGAGCGGCACCCGCATGGCCCGCCCCTCCCCATCCTCTACGATGAGGCTGTGCGTCACCTCTTCCGCGCGCAGGTGCTGCTCGGAACGGAAGTAGTCAGACGAAACGGCGCGTTGGCCTCCGTCAGGGACGAGGACGGCTCTCCACGGTGCCACTGGATTCATGGGTGTTCCCCCGGGCGGAAACGAGCGGGCCCGACAGCGCCCGAGACAGCCTGAGGGTATGTGAATGGAACCGGGGTCCGTCACCGCCCCCCGGGGTGCAGCGCGGATGTCCTGATTCCAGCGCTTCGCGCCACTCCAGCCCCCCAGGGCAGGGCATGTGTCACCTCGCCAGCGGGGCGTAGCGTCTTCCAGACATTTGGCATTGTTCGGGCTTACGCTCGCACGCTTCCTTCGGAAGATTGCCCGCCCATGAAACACGTCTTGCTGTTGGCCGCGGTGTCTTGCCTGAGCGCATGCGCCTGGGGCCCGGGAATGCACATGGACGAGGATGCCTTCCGGGAGCGCTATGCGGGAAAGGCAGACGCCGGCGCGGACGGCGCCTACGAAATCCTCCCCATCGACGCGTCCCTCATCAGCCACCAGCTGGAAGAGCGCCGGCAGGCGCGGCCCGCCCCCCTGGTGGATCCGCTGGCGCGGGTGGCCACGGACTATGACTACCGGGTGACGCCACACGACGTGCTGAGCGTCATCGTCTGGGACCACCCGGAGCTCACCATCCCCGCCGGCGAGTTCCGCCCCGCGGAGGCGGTCGGCAATCCCGTGGCGGCGGACGGGACCATGTTCTACCCCCACGTGGGCAACCTCCCCGTGGCGGGCAAGACGCTGCGGGAGATCCGGGAGCTGCTCACGCAGCGGCTGGCGAACGTCATCGAGAAGCCCCAGCTGGACGTGCGCGTGGTGGGCTTCCGAGGCCAGAAGGTCCAGGTGACGGGCGAGGTGGTGGCCCCCGGCACCCTGCCTGTCACCGACGTGCCCCTGCGCGTGCAGGACGCCATCGCCCAGGCGAAGGGCTTCTCCACGGAGGCGGACCTGCGCACCGTCACCCTCAGCCGGGGCGGCACCACCTTCACGCTCGACCTGCAGGCCCTCTACGAACAGGGGGACGTGAGCCAGAACTGGCTGCTCCAGGACGGCGACATCGTCAACGTGGCGGACCGCAGCCGCAACAAGGTCTTCGTGCTGGGAGAGGTCCGAAAACCGTCCTCGCGCGTGATGGTGAAGGGACGGATGACGCTGGCGGAGGCCATCGGCGACACCGAGGGCTTCGACCCGCTCACCTCCAACCCGGGCCGCGTGTATGTCATCCGCGGCAGCTTCGAGCGTCCCTTCATCTTCAAGCTGGATGCCAAGTCGCCGGACGCGCTGCTGCTGGCGACACAGTTCCAATTACAACCTCGCGACGTCGTCTTCGTCTCCGCGCACGACTTGACGCGCTGGAATCGCATCATCCAGCAAATCCAGCCAACAGTTCAGCTGCTCTGGCAGGCAGTGGATATCGGAGACAGAACCATCATCATCGACAACCCATGACGAGCACCCCCGAACGCGTGACGCCGCCCCGCCCAGGCCCCGGCACGCAGGATGATGAGTTGGGATTGGGCAGATACCTGGCCATCCTGGGGGAGCGCCGCGGCACCATCGCGGCGTCCGTCGCCCTGGCCCTGGCCCTGGGCGTGCTGTACCTGCTCACCACGACGCCGGTGTACCGGGCCAATGCCATCCTGCGCATCGAGCAGAAGAGCAGCAGCCTGGGACAGCTGGACGAGCTGATTCCAGACGTGCCCAGCCAGGCGGCCCCTGAGATGGAGGTCCTGGGCTCCAGGGCCCTCTTGGGGCGCGTGGCGGACGCGCTGCACCTGGGCGTGAGCGTGGAGCCCCGCTACTTCCCGGTGGTGGGCGCGGCCCATGCCCGGGCGCACCCGGGCCCGGACCTGGCGGCGGTGCCGTGGTGGGGCGGGGCCTCGTACGCCTGGGGCGGGGAGACGCTCCAGGTGGAGCGGCTGAACGTGCCCGCGGAGTGGGAGGACCTGCCGCTCACGCTCGTGGCGGGCGCGGACGGCGCGTACACGCTGTGGGGCCCCGAGGGGCGCGTCGTGCTCAACGGCGCCGTGGGCACCGGCGCCCAGACGGAGGCGCGCGCGCCGCACGAGGTGGAGCTGTTCGTCACCGAGCTGCACGCCCGGCCGGGGACGCGCTTCCAGGTGATGCGCCGCTCGAAGCTCGCGGTGGTGGAGGAGCTGCAGCGCACGCTGCGCATGGGGGAGAAGGGCGCCGGCACGGGCGTGCTCAACCTGACCCTGGACGGGCCCGACCCGGTGCTGGCCACCACCACGCTCCAGGCCATCGCGGACACGTACGTGCGCTCCAACGTGGAGCGCCGCAGCGACGACGCGGGCCGCACGCTGTCGTTCCTGGACAGCCAGCTGCCCGGCCTGCGCCAGGGCCTGGAGCAGGCGGAGGCCGCGCTGCGCGACTACCGCGCCGGCAAGGGTGGCGTGGACCTGGGGCTGGAGGTGCAGGCCGTCCTCAACCGGAGCGCGGACCTGGACAAGGACATCTCCACGCTCGCGATGGAGCGCTCGGAGCTGCGCCAGCGCTTCACCGAGCACCACCCGCTGCTCCTGGCCACGGAGCGCAAGCTGGCGCGCCTGCGCACGGAGCGCACCGCGCTGGACACCCGGCTCAAGGGCATCCCGGACGCGGAGCGGGTGTCCGCCCAGCTCACGCGCGACGTGAAGGTGGCCAACGAGCTCTACCTCCAGCTGAACAACAAGGCCCAGGAATACCGGGTGCTCAAGTCGAGCACCATCACCAACGCGCGCATCATCGACGTGCCCGTGGTCACGCGCCTGCCCGTGCGCCCCGCGAAGCCGGACGTGTTCGCGGTCAGCGTCGTGCTGGGGCTCGCGTTCGGCGTCGCGCTGGCCTTCGCGCGCAAGTCGCTGCACCCGGGCGTCACCGACCCCGCGGCCCTGGAGTCCGCGCTCGCGGTGCCCGTCCTCGCCAGCGTCCCCACCGGTCCCCGCCGCGCGACGTCCCCCCGCAGCCCCTCCATCATCCTGGCGCGCAGCATCCCCCGGGACGTCACCGTGGAGTGCGTGCGCGGCCTCAGGACGCGGCTCCAGCGGGCCATGAAGGAGGCGGGCAGCCACGTCGTCGCCGTCACCGGGACGAGCCCCGGCGCGGGCACGTCCTTCGTCGCCCTCAACCTGGCGTGGGTGCTGGCGGAGACGGGCCAGCGCGTGCTGCTGGTGGACGCGAACCTGCGCGGCGGCTGGCTGCACCGGTGCTTCCGCGAGGCGCACCTCCCTGGCCTCCATGAGGTGCTGCGGGGCACCGCGACGCTGGAGCAGTCGCTGCTCCAGGAGGCCGCGCCCGGCCTGTCGTTCCTGGGCGCGGGCGCGCTTCCTCCGGACCCGGCGGAGCTGTTGGCCAGCGCGTCGTTCGACACGTTCGTGGCGCGCGTGGCGGCCGAGTACGACGTCGTCCTCTTCGACACGCCCTGCATCCTCGCGGTGACGGACGCGGCGCTCGTGGGCCGGCACGCGGGCGTGCGGCTCGCCGTGGTGCGCGCGGCGGCCCAGTCCCTGCGCGAGGTGGCCACCGCGCTGCACCAACTGGAGCAGAGCGGCGTCCCGGCCCGGGGCGTGGTCCTCAACGGCGTGCCGCGCTCCCGGACGGGCCGCGCGGTGAGCGGCGTCTACCAATACGAATACCCCTCCGCGAACTGAAGCCCCACCGGGAGATCGCACCGTGAGCTGGATTCGCTGCACAGGACTGGGCTTCATCGCGGCCCTCTACATGCTCGCGGGCCGCTGGGGCATGCACCGGCTGGCCGCCGCGGAGGTGGAGACGAACCTGTTCCTGGAGCTGCGGCTCTGGATCGTCATCTGCGGAGGGGTGTTCGCCGCGGTGGGGCTGCTGCACCGCGCCCGGCGCGAGGCCCGTCCCGGCGAGTCGCGCTTCGACCCGCCGCTCATCGCGGCCATGCTGGCCTTCCTGGGCTACATGGCCGCCAGCGCCACCTGGTCGCCCGACTTCGACTTCTCGTTGACCAAGGTCTACGACGTCATGCTCGTGGCGGTGATGTGCGTGGGCTTCGCGCTGGCCTGCTTGCGCCAGCCCGCGCCCCGGACGCTGGACACGTTCTGGGCCATCGTCGTGGTGGCCACGGGGCTGCTCGCCATCGCCGGCATCAAGCAATTGCTGGCGGGCGGCGGTGGCGCGCGGCTCGCGGTGATGAACGGCGGGCCCAACATCTTCGCGCGGCTCATGGGGCTCTTGACCATGGGCGCGCTCTACTTCTGGTACTGGCGGGGCCAGACGTGGCTGTGGATTCCGGTGGCAGCCAGCGGCGTCATGCTGACGCTGCTCACGGGCTCGCGCGGCGGGTCCGTCGCCATCATCGCGGGCATCACCGCCTGCCTCGTGGTGGGGCGCGTGCCGGTGCGCCGGCTGCTGCTCCTGACGCTGCTGGCGACGGTGGCCATCACCGTGGTGGCCATGTTCTCCCCGCTGGGAGAGGCGCTCAGCAACTCCTTCCAGGAGCGCTTCCTGCGCCTCACCCTCAACTACGAGGTGGGCGCGGGCGGCGCGGGCAGCAGCGAAGGCAAGGTGTACCTGTCCGGGCGGGAGGTCCTCTACGAGCGGGCCATCCAGCTGGGAAAGGACTACCCGGTGGCGGGGGCGGGGCTGGCGGCGTTCCCCGCGCTGCGCCTGGGCGTCTACCCGCAC
>NZ_RAWP01000177.1:0-11326 GCF_003668935.1 Corallococcus sp. AB032C
TCGTGGGGGACGTCTGGGGTCGGATGGGGGAGGCGGAAAAAACGCCAGAGGTAAGGTGACATGACCCGACCTTCAGGGTTATGCCCAGCGCCCGGTGCCATGGAGGCGCTTCGCACCTGGGACAAGGGCATGGACACGGAACTGGCGGGAATCCTCGGCGCGGCGGCGCGGAACGTGCGGGTGAAGCTGGGTCTGACGCAGGCGGACGTGGCGGACCGCATCGGCATGGCGTCGGAGGTGTATGGCCGGCTGGAGCGTGGCCACATGCTGCCGAGCGTGCAGAACCTGCGCCGTCTGTGCGTCGTCCTGAACATCCCGCCGCACGACCTGCTGGGGTTGGGGGAGGAGTTCGCGGCGCCGCCGCCGAAGGAGAAGCCCCGGGTGCGGACGGAAGAGGACGTGCCGGAGATGCGGCGGCTGATGCGCAACCTGCGGAGGCTGACGC
Organism: Corallococcus sp. AB032C; assembly: GCF_003668935.1. NCBI lineage: Bacteria > Pseudomonadati > Myxococcota > Myxococcia > Myxococcales > Myxococcaceae > Corallococcus > Corallococcus sp. AB032C. Next base: position 446 of record NZ_RAWP01000177.1, read on the forward strand.
CGGTGCAGTTGAAGCTGATGAACCTGGTGGCGTCCGCGATGCAGCAGCAGAAGAAGAAGCCCTGAGGGGACGTGGCGTTAGACTGTGCCCACCATGGTTGAAGAACTGGTGAGGAGGCTGGACCTCAAGCCCCATCCCGAGGGTGGCTACTACCGGGAGACCTACCGCGCGGCGTTCCAGGTGCAGACGCTGCGGGGCCGCAGGTCCGCGGGGACGGCCATCTACTATCTGTTGCAGCGGGGGGAGTTCTCCGCGTGGCACCGGGTGGTGGGCGCGGACGAGCTGTGGCTGTTCCACGACGGGGAGCCGCTGGCGTTGCACCTGGTGCACGAGGACGGCCGGGTGGAGTCCCCGGTGTTGGGGCGGGACGTGACGCAGGGACATCAGCCGCAGGTGCTGGTGCCGGCGGGGGTGCTGCAGGCGGCGGAGCCGCTGGGCGCGTACACGCTGGTGGGCTGCACGGTGTCGCCGGGGTTCGAGTTCGCGGACTTCGAGCTGCCGGAGGAGGAGGCGCTGGTGGCCCGCCACCCGGCGCACGAGACGCTGCTGCGAAGGTTCTCGAAGGCCGGGCGGCGGTAAGGCTCAGGTGCCCCAGGGGCGAAGCGGGGTGAGCAGCCCCGCGGCCTGGAGGCGCGCCTGGACGTCGGCGGCGAGGGCGACGTGGGCGGGGTTGGAGACGCTGAACTTCTCCTGGGTGAGGGTGATGAGCGTGCCCCGGTCCGGGACGTGCTCCACCTGGACGGAGGAGGGCAGCGGGGGCACGGGGCCGCGGAAGTCGGCGAGGTAGGTGACCCAGCCGATGTAGTTCTCGATCATGGGCACCGCTACGAGCTCCCGGTGCTGGTCGGAGGCAGCCAGGGCGAACTCGGGTTGCCACGCGAGCGCCATGGCGCGCACCACGCCGGTCATGACTGGCGCGGTCACCACGCGCTTCGCGACCTCACTCTGGCCCAGCGAGTGGAGGATGCAGGTGGAACTCAAGTGCATCGAGGCCCCGCCACATCTGCCATTGATGCCCGAGGTTTCATCCGGCGTCTCCCCGGCCCAGAGCCAGAACCTGAAGCTGTCGCCAATCCGGTTGCTCTTCTGACCCAGGAGCTTCGCGAGCGTCGCGGCATCTGGCTGGACCTGTCGCTTGCGTGCCTTTTCGAAGGTTGCCGCAGACTGATGCCAGCGGTTCCAGGTTGGCTCGAGCGGGCCCATCTTCGCGAGGAAAGATTCCAAGCGCCGAGCGCAGGCCTCCACCGGCTCGGGTCGGACCAGCCAGTAGCAACCCGCGTAATATGTCTCGACCATGGCTCCAGCATGCCTCATCGAATCGGTGCGATGGGCACCACTTCAATGGGGACTTTGTTCTGCTGGAATGCTGCACGGAGGAGTTCGGCGAACCGCTCCTCGGCGACAATCCAGCGGATGCGCCTTCCTCCTGCCGCATTGACCTGCCGCTCGGCTTGGGCAAGCACCTTGTCGAAGCCCTTGAAGAACTCCTTCAGTGTCATGTCGTCCTTGATGAACTTCGCGTAGCCCTCGCCCTTGGCCTCCAGCAGCAAATCGTCGACCAGGTCGTAGCCATCGAAATCGACCTCATCGTCCCCACTCTTGACCCGGTACGCGGAGCCCTTCGGCGCACCCGTCACCTGTGCTTGATAGTCGCGGGCACGGTCGGACATCGACTCATTCACCTGCACCCACTTGCCCGGGCCTCCTGCGCTGTTACTCGGAGGAGGCGGGCCCATCGTGGCCATGGCCACCGCCGTGGACGCGAGCGTCACCTCCACCACTCCGTCCACCACCGCCACCGCGCTCACGTCCAGCACGCGCGCCGGGTTGAAGCCCGCCTGTGTCGAGCCCAACCGCACCGCGTCCGGGAAGCGCGGCATCAGCGAGAGCGCGGATGACAACCCCACCGTCACGCCGTGACTCACCAGCATCGTCACCGCGAGCACGAAGACGCGCGCCACCTCCGGCCCCAGTGCCTGCGCGAAGACCTCCGCCGCCTCTTCCAATTCCTGGAACGTCTGCGCCCGGTCCGTCGCATCCTTCAACGCCCCGCACGCGCGAACCACAGCAAGGAACGACTGCACACCCACGTACGCCAGGAACACGGCGGCAATCACCGCCGCGGCCTTGGTGAACACAGGCTCCGGAGCCGCGGCCAACACCACCCAGGACGCAATCGCGCCCGACACCACGGACACGAAGAACTCCGGATTCAACGTGCCCTGCAACGCTTCACCGATGCTCGCGCGCAGAGGGTCCAGCGACATGCCCACCGCGAGCGTCAGCCGGTCCAACTCACTGAAGCCCGCGCCATCCTCCAGCAACGACAGACAGTCCCCCGGAGCTTCATGCGCACGGCACCACCTTCCGTACCCGTCCCGCAGCATGAACCCGAACCCCAGGTCCAGCTGCGCTCCCTTCTTCGCGACCGTGCGCACCACCCTCGGTGACCGCACCGTCAGCGGCACCTCCAATACCAATCGCGCCAGCGCCGCCTCGAAATCCCGAGCACTGACCGGCACGCGCCGGTCCCAAGTCTCCGGCGCATACGTCGTAGTCCCCCGTTTCGTGCGCAACCGCACCGTAGGCCCGCTGGCGCAGCCCGTGAGCAGCACGAACAACAACATCCACACGCTGGCCCTATGTGCACGCATGCCCAACAGCATGCGCCCCAAAGACAACGGGGCGGAAGGCCCGTGAGGACCCTCCGCCCCGAAGGGGCACCACCGTCAACGACAGACGGCTAGTTGTTCTTCACCGTGAAGCTGAAGCTCTGGATGACGAAGTTGTCCACCGCGTCCGTCATCCACACGTCCACCGTGTGCGTGCCATCCAGCAACTCGTGCGTGTCCAGCGACGCGGTCCACGTGCCGTTCGACTGGAGCGTGCCGGCGCGGATGCCCGACCCGTCCCGCGTGAACGCCACGTTCTTGATGCCGCTCAGCGCATCCGTCACCCGCGCCGTCAGCGTCACCACGCCACCCACCGTACCGCCCGGAGCCGGCGTCACCAGCGTCGCCGTGGGCGCCTGCGTGTCGTAGCGCACCGTGCGCGTCACGCGCGTCGTGCGGCCCGCTTCGTTCGTCGCGTCGATGGTCAGCGTGTTCACACCCGACGCCAGCGTCACCGACGTCTGGATTTCACCGCCGCCGCGCGGCAGCTGGAACTGCTGGTTGCCAAGCTTCACCGTCGTCGCGGACACGGACGACACGCGAATCACATACGGCAGTGCATTGTTCGCGCGAGGCCCGAACGTGGCCCCGTCCGCCGTGTCCGTCGTCACCGTGGGCGAGCCGGAATCCACGAACACATGCACCACGGCCTCCGTCACGTTGCCCGCGGAGTCCGTGGCGCGCACCAGGATGCCCTGCTCGCCGAAGTTCGGCAGGCTCACCGGGTGCGTCACCGAACCGGTGCCGAACTCCAGCAGCGTGGTGTTCACCCACTGCGTCTCCACGCGCGTCGGCGTCTGCTCGTCAATCTGGCTGATGACATCCACCAACCCGCCCACCACCTGGCCAGACACCGGCGACTGGATGGTGATGACCGGCGCCACGCGATCCACCGTCAGGTTGATCTGCTTCGTCGTGACACCGCCCAGGTTGTCGCGGCCCGTGAGCTGGATGATGTTCGGCCCCTCCACCAGCTCCACCGGCACGTAGACCAGACCGCCGCTCAGCTCGGGGTTCACCACCACCGGGGTGCCGCCGTTCACGATGAAGGCCGCGTAGGTGATGACCGCGCCGTTGGTGGCCGGCTTCACGAAGCCCCACGCGTTCAGCGTCGTCTCGCGGAGGAACGCGGGCTGGTTGCCCATGATGACCTCCGGCGGCGTGTACGGATAGGCATTGATGTTCAGCGTCTGCGCCGCCGTGCTGCCCAGCAGGTTCGGGTTGGCCGGCTGCAACGTCACGCCGGAGTACACCGCGCGGTAGTCCTGCGCGCCCGTGGCGGTCCACGTGTCCGTCGCGATGCTCCACGGCAGGGAGAACACGCCGTCGCCGTCCGCGTCGTCATCCGCGCCAATCGCCACGCCCGCCACGAAGAAGGTCACCACGCCCTTCAGCGGCCCCGCCACCACGGCGTTGTTCGACGCGTTCCGCACCCGCGCGGACAGGAGCGTCGCCTGGCCAATGGTCACGCTCGCGTTCGCCGCCGGAGTGACGATGGTCGTCGTCGTCGCCACGCCCGTCACCGGAGGAGGCGGAGGCGTATACGTCCGCGCGCGGGCGGAAGCGGACACACCCGCCGCGCCACCCGAGGCCGCCGTCACCGTGACGTCCGCCAGGAGCGAGGGCAGCAGCTGCGGCGGTGCGCGCACCGTCAGCGTCACCGTCGTCTCCGCGCCGGACGCCAGGAACACCGTCGGCTTGTTCAGCGTGGCCGTCCAGCCGGGCAGGCCGCCCGCCGTGCTCATCGTGTACGTGTCCGCCTGGTAGCCGTGGTTCTTCACCTTGAACGTGTAGGTCGTCTCCTGCGCGGCCGGGTCGTAGATGGGGAACATCTTCGTGTCCTCGCCCACCACGGACACCTCCACGCTGAAGTCGCCGAAGCACGCCAGGCCCAGCGACGCGAACGTCGTCGGGATGTCCCGCGCCGCCGACCCCGGCTCCCAGCCACCGTCCGCCGCCTGCTTCGTCTTCAGCCATTCAATCGCGTTGAACAGGCGCGCGTTGCTCGCCGGCTCCTTGCCCGCGAGGCACAGCGAGTACACGGCGATGCCCGTGGCGAAGTCGTCGGACGCATCGCTCGGCAGGCGACCCCAGCCCTTGCCGCTCACGGCGGGCATCGCGATGAGCTGGTTCGCCAGCGTCTGGATGGTGGTGGTGTTCACGCCATTGGCGCCCGCCCCCGCGGCCTTCAGGCCCACGATGGCCCACGACTTCTGGAACGTGTACGGCATGCCGTCGTCGAAGACGCCCGTGGTGGCCGTGTTGATGTTGGCCCGCAGGTACGCGGCCGCCTTGTCGATGGCCGCCTGGTACTGCGCCGCCTTCGCCGGGTCCACGCGCTGCTTCGCCTGCGCCAGCGCCACGATGTATCGCGCGGTGATGGGCACGTTGCCGTGGTTCACCGGCGTGCCGCTGTGGTCCTCGTTCCACCGGCCGCTGGACTGCTGCATGCCCAGCGCCCAGTTGGCCGCCATCACCAGCGCGCTGCTGTACTGCGTGGACACGTACTGGTCGAAGCCCGCCAGGCCGAACGACGCCCAGCCCGTCTTGGAGTTCGGGTACGCGGACCCCTGATACAGCCAGTGTCCGGAAGGAAGCTGGTCCGTCTTGATGCGCGCCGTGATGGCGTCCAGGTTCTGCTGGAGCGTGCGCCCGTTGGTCGCCGTCTGCGCCATGTTGTAGCCATTGGCCTTGGCGCTCGACAGGCCGAACACCGCCGCGCCCTGGCGGTGGCACGCGATGCAGTTCTCGTGCGTGGTCCAGTTGGCCACGTCCGCGCTCAGGAACTGGATGGCCTTCTGCGTGGCCTCCGTGTTGGTGGCGGCGGCCGCCGGCAGGCTGAAGGCCGACAGCAACACCACCGCGAACGTGACGAGTCGCGCCGCCCAACGGGGCGACGAACGGGATACGGCTGATGACATGAGGGAACGTCCAGGGGCCTGCGGGTGGGCACACCCGGACGCGAGGCTCAGGGCCCCCAGCGCACACCCCGGCCCGTCCACCCGCGCTTCACCTCAGCGCCCCGGTGATCCGAAACCCGCGTCCGGCTGGAAGAAGCACCCCGCGAAAGGCGTGCGGGGCTAGAATACTCAAGTTTGGCTGTAACTGTCCAGGGAGGGGCAATGCGCCCAAGCCTTAGAAATCAAGGACATACGGCCAGTCGTGCGAGTCCCTAGGGACTCAGCCTTCCTGTGAACCCCGGGTGCGCTTCCACAGCTCGCGCAGCAGGATGATCCCGAACTGGGAGTCATTGAGGATGTACCGGCGCCACAGGCGCTTGGGCTCGTGGGTGAGGCGGTAGAGCCACTCGAAGCCGGCCTTGGCGATCCACTCGGGGGCGCGCTTGGCGGTGCCGGCGATGAAGTCGAACCCCGCGCCGATGCCGATGGCCACCGTGGGCCCCAGCTTCTGGGCCACCTGTGAAATCCAGACCTCCTGCTTGGGGCTGCCCAGCGCGACGAAGAGCAGGTGCGGGTCCTGCTCCCGGATGCGCGCGACGATGGGATCATTCTGCGCGTCGCCCGCGTCCAGGTTCACCATGGGCGAGTCCCAGCCCACGACCTCGATGCCGGGGTACTCCGCCTGGAATTGCTTGCCCACCTTCTCCGCGACGCCGGGGCCCGCGCCCAGCAGGAAGATGCGCCACTTGCGCTCGGCGCCCATCTTCACCAGCGGGAGGATGAGGTCGGAGCCGGCGATGCGCTCCGGCAGGGACACGTCCAGCATGCGCGACGCCCAGACGATGGGCATGCCGTCGACGACCGAAATGGTGGCCTTGGAGTACGCGTCGCGGAAGCGCGTGTTCGTCTCCGCGAGCACCACGTGGTCCACGTTGGCGGTGAAGACGTAGCCGCCCTGGTGCGCGTCCACCAGCTCGCCAATGGCCGTGATGGCCTCCGGGAACGTGAGCTGGTCGATGGTGAGCTGGCCGATGTTCAGGCGCGGGCGAGGGGAAGCGGCGGCGGGGGCGTGTGCGGTGGTCAAGGCGTCGTCTTCACTTCACCGTGAGGTCCAGCACGGTGATGGAGTAGGGGGGAAGGCGCTGCGACAGCGTCTGCTCGGCCTGCTTGCCGGTGGCCTGTTCGGTGAAACCGCCCGGCGCGCCCGAGTACCCCATGACGCGCACGGTGTTGAGCGAGCCGCAGCCCTTGAACTCCAGCTGCGCCTGGGCAGGCTGCTCGGGGTCGAAGTTGAGCAGCACGGCGGTGAGCTTCTTGCCGGACGCATCGCGGGACGCGAAGAGGCTGGTGCCTTCCGCCGCGGTGGTGGACAGGCCGTTGTCCTGGAAGCGGCCGCCGCGCCCGTCGAAGTCGCGGTACGCGCGGAACGCCCAGAACGTGGGGCTGTTCTCCGCCGGGTACTGCCAGAAGAACGCGGACGTGAGCCCCTGCTGCCCGAAGCGGCCCAGGGCCTCCGCCTGCGCCAGGCCGCCGCTCATGTGCTTCATGGCGCCGAAGTTGTACTCGCCAATGGACACGCCCCGGCCGGGGTAGTTCTCCGAAATCCACTGCTTCACGCGAGGGATCAGTTGGATGGGCTCGGCGATCCAGGACTCGTCCTTGTAGGTCGGATCCCACAGCGCGCGGGTGGAGCGGATCCGCCGCGCGTTGGTGTCGGGGTCGGTGGCGCCCTCCAGGCCCAGGCCCACGTTGGTCTGCGGGTAGAAGTGCACGTCCACCACGTCCAGCAGGCGCACGCCCGTCTTCTTCTCGTGGTCGCGCAGCTCGCGCAGGTACCAGGGCAACAGGGGCACGTCGCCGTGCGCGCGGCGGTCGGTGTACGGCGGGCGGCCGGGGGCGAAGTCCGCGGCGGACCAGAAGTAGTTCGTCCAGCCCCACTCCGCGGGACCGGCGATGACCGCTTCCGGATCCGCCTTCCGCACGGCGGTGCCGTACTCGATGGTGCGCTTGAGCAGCTCGTCGTAGGTGAGCGGATCCGGATGCACGTCCCGGTGCGTGGAGCTCCAGAGGGCGGGCTCGTTGTCCAGGATGTACATGTTCACGCCGCGGGCTCCACCACGCTTCGCGTCCTGGGCCTTGAGCGACTTCACCCACTCGGAGATGAACTCCGGAGGGGCCTGCACGCTGGTCGTCGTGGGAGCGCCGGGGACCAGGGGCGTGCCGTCGCGGCGCACGCCGTTGCCGCCCGCGGGGTCGGTGTCGTCCTGGGCCTGCTGCGGGCCGAACGAGGACACCGGGAAGCCCACGGCGGACGTGTCCTTGGCCACCCAGCCGATGAGCGGCAGCGTGAGCGCGGACTGGACGTTGTTCTTCCGGTTGGACTCCAGGAAGTCATCCGCGCCGAAGCCCAGCTGCACGTTGCGGAAGTACCAGTCGTTGCCGGTGTTCCACGCGCGGCCCAGCTTCCAGTTGTAGCGGGACGTGGGGTTGCCGCCCCAGCGGCGGATGGTGGCGCCCAGCTTCCACTGGTGCGTGTCCGTCGTCTCCTTGTTGCCGTCCAGCGCGATGCCGTAGATGAGCGGGTTGATGGGCTTGGACGGCGCGGCGCAGTCGATGATCATCTTCGACTCGCGGCCGTCGCCCCGGCCCATGCGCCCGCCACCGGCCGCGCGCGCGGCGGCGACGTCAGGCGACAGCGGCACCAGGGCCACCTTGTCGAAGAGCACCCAGTCCCGGCCCACCTCCTTCGACGCGCGCAGCACCAGGCGGTCGAAGGGCTGACTGCGCGGGTTGAGGACCTCCATGGGCACGACGACCTCCGCCCACTCGCGGTCCTTCTTGACGATGAACTCCGGGCTGATCCGCACGTGCGGGAACGTCGCGGCGCCGGGGGCGTCCAGGCGCACGTCCAGGAACTCGCCGTAGGACTCCGGGGCGGTGAAGCGGAACGTCAGCGCGCCGTACGCGCCCGGCAGCTTGGGCCGGTAGAGGATCCACCCGCCGTAGTTGAACATCCGCAGTCGCGCGGGAGCGCCCTTCGGAAGCTCGCGAGGCGCCCAGCCGATGTCCTTCCATCCGGCCTGGATGCCCCCGTCGTACACGGCCACCGTGTCCGTGGCGGCGGGCTGCGCGGCGGGCGCCGCGTCCCCAGCAGCAGCAGCACCCTTCGTCGAGCCCTGCTGCGCCATGGCCACGCCCGCGCCGCCGCCCAGCACCGCGCAGGTGAGGATGACGGTCCGCTTCCACCGTCCGTGCTTCGTCTCTGCCATGACCTTCCTCAACGCATCCCCCGGAACGAACCGGTACAGCGGATCAACGAACGACGGCGCGACGGTTACAGCGGGACCTCGTCCAGGTCCTTGCGCGGGAAGATGCGCGCGGGGATGCCCACCGCCACGCTGTCCGGCGGCACGTCCTGGAGCACCACGGCGTTCGCGCCAATGCGCGAGCGAGCGCCGATGCGCACGGGGCCGAGGATGCGGGCGCCCGCGCCAATCCAGACGTCATCCTCGATGGTGGGGTAGCCGTTGTCCTTGGCGGTGCCCACGGTGTTGTTGCCGTAGAAGCGCACGCGGTCGCCGATGCGCGAGTCCCCGCCGATGACGACGCCCAGGCTGTGCACGAAGTACACGCCCTTGCCCAGCGTCACGTCCTTGCCGATTTCGATGCCCATCACCGCCGTCTGGGCCACGCGCAGCACGTGGTTCACCAGCGGGATGTGGAAGGCCAGCGCCGCCTCCCGCGCGCGGTTGAGCGCGGTGATGCGGTACGAGTCGCTGGTCAGCACCACCTTGGCGATGGACTTCGCGTCCGTCGTTCCGGTGGCCGCCTTGGCCATCTCCAGCGCGTCCGAGATGAGGGCTCCGAACATGGCTTTCATCCTTGGGGATTTCCCCGGCCCTGCAGGTAGCGAGCGAGGCCCTTGGCGACGCCCACCCAGCCGCCGGCCTCCGTGCGGGCACCGCGCAGGTACTCCATGCCGTACGCCACGGAGGTGCCCGCGTACGCGGCGCCCGTGAGCCCCAGCTTGTCCGCGACGCTGGAGGCCTTCACCACGGCCTCGGTCAGCCGGCGGGACGCTTGCGGCGCCACCACCGCGGAGGCGAGCAGCGGGCGCGAGAGCAGGTTCGTCTCGAAGAAGAGGCGCCAGGGGTTCACGCCCTTCACGTCCGGGTGCTTCACGGAGACGTGGGTGTCGAACATGCCGTAGCGGTGGGCGCGGCGGATCCACTTCTCGAAGCTGACGTGGTCGCTGCCGTGCAGCACGTACGCGTCCGGCGCGAAGTGGAACGCGCAGCCGGCCTTCTCCAGGCGCACGCCCAGCTCCACGTCTTCCGACTGGCCCAGCGTCTTGTCGAAGCCGCCCACGCCCACGTAGTCCGCGCGGGGGAAGGACACGTTGCCCGTGTACAGGTGGTTGCCGTGCGCCTTCACGCCGGGGACGGAGAGCTCCTCCGCCATGCGGTTGTTGAGGTGCGCGTACCAGCGCTCGAAGAGGGGCATCTCCCCGATTTCGGGGTCTGGCCGGATGCGGCCCAGCACCACGTTGCGCGAGCCCTGCGGATGGTGGGCCAGGTGGCGCGCGAGGAAGTCGGAGGCCACCTGCATGTCGTCATCCGTGACGAGCACCGTGGCGCCTCGAGCGGCCAGCACGCCCCGGTGCCGAGCGGCGGCGGCGCCCGCGTTCTGCTGCACCTCCACGCGCAGGGTGTAGGGCAGCTTGAGCTCGGAGAGCGGGCCCTTCACGTCGGAGGCGGAGCCATCGTCCACCACCACCACCTCGAAGTCCTCGGGCGGCAGCGTCTGGCCGGCGAGCTGCTGGAGCAGACGGGTGATGAGGGGCAGCCGGTTGTACGTGGCGATGACGACGCTGAGCCGGGGGGCCGGGACAGCGGGAGAGTCGGAAGGGCTCATGGCGTCTTCTTCTTCTTGGCTGCGTCAGCGGCGGCGCGCTTCTGCTTCTTGGTCGGACGCGGGAAGGTGACGCTGCCGGCGAAGCGGTCCTCGCCCACCAGGGCGAGGGTCTTCTGCGCGGAGCCGAAGTCCGTCTCGCCCAGGGTGACGACCAGCAGGGCGGTGTCCGCGGCCAGGGCCAGCGGCAGGCTCGCCGGGTGGGTGAGGAGCGAGTCGATGACCACGATGACCCGCTCCCCCTGCTCCACGCGGCGGCGGACCTCCAGGACCATGCGCGGAGCGCCGGCGGGCTCGATGCCGGTGGCGTCCACCATGCGCAGGGGAGGCTCCGGGTAGGGCGCACCGGCCTCCATCAGGGCCTGGGCCGCGTCCTGCGCGGGGGCACCGGGATGGGC
>NZ_RAWP01000178.1:0-10939 GCF_003668935.1 Corallococcus sp. AB032C
CCCCCCGCCCTCCGCGTCCACCTCCCACCGGGCCCTCGTCGTGGCGCGAGCGCTGGCGGTGCTCGGCGGGCTGGGCTGGTTCCTGTGGCTGGGCGGCGGGCCGGTGCTGCCGCCCACGCGCATCGACTGGATGATGCGCGAGGACTGGGCCGCGCACATCTTCGGCTGGCTCTTCTTCCGCAACACGGACTGGACGCTGCCCCTGGGCGCGGCGCCCAACCACTTCTACCCGTACGGCTCGTCGGTGGCGCTCACGGACGGCAACCCGTGGCTGGCGCTGCTCTTCAAGCCCCTGTCGCCGCTGTTGCCCGTGGACTTCCAGTACACCGGGCCGTGGCTGGCCCTGTGCTACGCGCTGATGGGGTACTTCGGCGCGAGGCTGGTGGAGACGGTGTCTCCGCGTCCGGTGCCCATGGTGCTGGGCGGCACGCTGCTGGCGCTGTCGCCGGTGATGGCGGCGCGCTTCGGCCACCCCACGCTGTGCGCGCACTGGCTGCTGCTGGCCCTGTTGTGGCTCAACCTGCGGGACATCCCGGACGCGCGCACCGCGACGCGGAGCCTGGGCCTCGCGGCCCTCTTCAACGCCATCGCGTCAGGCACCCACCCGTACTGGGTGGGCATGTTGATGCCGCTGACGCTGGCGCTCGGGGTGCGGCTCGCCTGGAGCCGGAAACTCGGCCCCGCGCGCGTCGCGGCGCTGTGCGGGGGCATCGCCGCGCTGGACGTGGGGCTGTTCGCCCTCTTCGGATACTTCGGCGGCGGCGGGCTGGGCGCGGAGGGCTTCGGGGAGTTCTCCGCGGACCTGGCCACGCTGGTGAACCCCATGGGTTGGGGGCGCCTGTTGCCGGACCTGCCCGCCGCGCCCCGGCAGGGCGAGGGCTTCGGCTACCTGGGCGCGGGAGCGCTGCTGCTCGTCGTCGTGGCTTGCGTGAGCCTGTTCGCGCGCATGCGGGAGGCGCGCACGTTGGATTGGCGCCGGGTGCTGCCCGCGGCGGTGGTGGTGCTGCTCATGGCCGTCTACGCGCTGTCGTCGCGCGTGACGTGGCTGGGCCAGCCGGTGGCGGACCTGGGCTCGCTGTACGCGCCGCTGGTGAAGGCGACGAACGCGTTCCGCGCGTCCGGCCGCTTCGTCTGGCCGCTGCACTACCTGCTCGTCGTCGGCGCGGTGCTGCTGGTGGCGCGCCTGTGGCGAGGCGTGCCCGCCGTGACCGTGGCCGCGCTGACGGTGGCGCTGGCGCTCCAGGCGTACGACGTGCGCGAGGACAAGAGCGCCCTCTTCAAGCCCGTGCGCTTCCACCGCCTGACCTCCGCGGACTGGGACGCGTTGAAGGGCCCCTACCAACACCTGGCCCTCTTCCCGCCGCATGTGCAGTGGGTGTGCCGCTATGACGAACCGCTGGTGAACGCGCTGGCGTATCAGGCGTACCGGCTGAAGCTGACGTTCAACAGCGGCTACGCGTCGCGCACGCCGGAGGCACTGGCGGCGGAGTGCCGCGCGCGACTGCCCTCGGGCGGCCTGGACGCGAGCACCGCGTACGTGGTGCTGCCGCAGCACGTGCGCCCCTTCCTCGATGCGGGCGCGCGCTGCGGCGTCGTGGAGGACCTGCCGGTGTGCGTGGCGGGCGGCAACACGGATGCGTTCGCGCAGGGGCTCGCGCGTCAGCCTCTTCACTGACGCAAAGCAGCACTGAAAATCCTTTCAGTCCTCTTCTGATCCGCTGTTACCTTGCAGGTAGCCCCGGCTTCTCGCCGGCGGCGCACGTGAGGGGAGCGACGATGCCTGCGATGACGAAGCACGCTGCGGGGACGGTGTCCTGGGTGGACCTGGCGGCCTGGGACCTGGAGAAGGCCCAGGACTTCTATGGGGCGCTGTTCGGCTGGACGTTCGACCCCAGCTCCAAGGAGAACGGCGACTACACGATGGCCCGCAAGAACGGCCAGCACGTGGCGGCGATGATGCCGCGTCCCAGCGACGCGCCGTTCCCGCCGGCGTGGAACACCTACTTCGCCGTGGAGAGCGTGGACCGCTCCGTCGCCCGTCTGAAGGAGCTGGGCGGCAAGGTGATGATGGAGCCCATGGACGTCATGGAGGCGGGGCGCATGGCCTTCTGTACGGACAACACCGGCGCGGCCTTCGGCTTCTGGCAGCCGAACCTGTTCAACGGTGCGGGCCTGGTGAACGAGCCCGGCGCCATGGCCTGGCACGAGGCCAAGTCGCGCGATGGCGCGAAGGCCGTGGCCTTCTACAAGGACCTCTTCGGCATGACGGCGGACAAGATGCCGGACGACCGGATGCAGTACTGGGTCCTGAAGAAGGACGGCGGTGAGACGGCCGGCCTGATGCAGCTCGACGACAGGACGCCCGCCGAGGTGCCGGCCCACTGGATGACCACCTTCGCCGTGGCCAACACCGACGAGGCCGCGGCCACCGTCACCGCCAAGGGCGGCAAGGTCATCATGCAGCCGTTCGATTCACCCTACGGCCGCATCGCCATCGTCGCCGACCCCGGCGGCGCGGCCTTCGGCGTCATCACCCTGGCGCGGCCGGCGTAATCGTTACGGCGTGAGGGCCGCCATCGCGGCGGCCATCACCTGCTTCACCGGCACGCCCGCGGCCCGGGCCAGCCGGACGCAGTCGTCGAACTCCGGGTGCGCGTTGAGCACCCGGCCGTCCCGCAGGCCGCGCTTCACGCGGACCCTGCCCCAGGGCGTGTCCACCTCCACGAAGTCGCGCTCCAGCGCGTGGCGCTCCACCCGGTGGTAGCGCACGCCCAGCGACGTGGATTCACGCAACAGCACGTCCACCACCGCCTCGCGCAGGCCGCCCTCCACCAGCGAGCCCAAGAGGTGCGCCGGCCGGCCCTTCTTCATCACCACCGGGGCCACCCACGCGTCCTTCGCACCCACCTCCAACAGCCGCTCCACCAGGTGCGCCAGCAACTGCGGCGTGGCGTCATCCAGGTTCGCCTCCACCACCCACAGCCCTTCAGTGGCCTGCGTCTCCACGCGGCCCAGCGACGCGCGCAGCACGTTGGGCCGGTCGCGGAAGTCCTTCGTCCCCACGCCGTAGCCCACCTTCTCCACGATGAAGTCCGGCGGGTGGCCAATCTTCGTCAGCACCTTGAGCAGCGCGGCGCCCGTGGGCGTCGTCAGCTCGCCCACGCCCTCGAAGCGCACGGGCACGTCCCGCAGGAGCTCCAGCGTCGCGGGCACGGGGATGGGCATCTGGCCGTGCGCCACGCGGATGGTGCCGCTGCCCAGGGGCGGCGGCGCGGCGTGCACCTCCGGGTCGCCCAGCATCTCCAGCACCACGGCGGCGCCGCAGATGTCCACGATGGAGTCCACCGCGCCCACTTCATGGAAGTGGATGGCGTCGATGGACACGCCGTGCACCTTCGCCTCGGCCTCGCCGATGGCGCGGAACACCGCCAGGGCCCGCGCCTTCGCGCGCTCCGGCAGCGTGGGCGCGGCTTCAATCAGCTGGCGGATGTCCGCGTAGGCGCGGTGCGGGTGCGCCTCCTTCGCGTCCAGCACCACGTCCAGGTGCGTGCCGCTGATGGCGTGGCGCACCGCGCGCGACACCGCCAGCTTCCAGCCCGGCACGTTGAGGCCGGACAGCGCCTGCGCAATCGCGTCCGGCGACACGCCCAGGTCGATGCCCGCCGCCAGGAACATGTCCCCGGCGATGCCGCCCACGGGCTCCAGGTAGAGGATGCGCCGCATGGCCTGTCAGCTCCGTCCCTTGGTGCGGGAGATGAGCGCCGCGTAGAAGCCGCCGCCAAACCCGTTGTCGATGTTCATCGTGGCCACGTTGGAAGCGCACGAGTTCACCATCGAGAGCAGCGCGGAGATGCCCCCGAGGTTCGCGCCGTAGCCCACCGACGTGGGCACCGCCACCACCGGGATGCCCACCAGGCCTCCCAGCGCGCTCGCCAGCGCCCCCTCCATGCCCGCCACCGCCACGGCGACGTGGCACTCCTGAATCTCTTCACGACGGCGCAGGAGCCGGTGGATGCCCGCCACGCCCACGTCGTAGACGCGCCGCACTTCCGCGCCCATGGCCTCCGCCGTGAGCGCGGCCTCCTCCGCCACGGGGATGTCGCTGGTGCCGCCCGTCACAATCGCGACGCGGCCCGCCTTCACCTTGCGCTGGGGCAGGTGGAAGATGCGCGCCACCGGGTGGTACTGGCCCTTGGGGAAGCGCGCCACCAGGGCCTCCGCCTTGTCCGGCTGCAGCCGCGTCACCAGCACCGTCTGCTTGCGCTCCACCAGCGCGCCGACGATGCCCAGCACCTGCTCCACCGTCTTGGGCTCGCCCAGCACCACCTCCGGGAAGCCGAACCGCAGGTTGCGGTGCGTGTCCACCGTCGCGTAGCCCAGCTCCGCGTACGGCAGGTCCTTCAGCTTGCCCACCGCGTCGTCCAGGGTGACCTTGCCCGTCTTCACCTGGCCCAGCAGGGCCCTGAGCGCCTTCTCGTCCATGGGCGAGCGGTCTACCCCAGCCGCCCCCGCGCCTCCAGGCGGACCTAGAGGCCCAGCCGGGACAGCAGCGCCTGGGCGCTCCCGCGCTCCAGCACCAGCAGCATCTGTCCGCCCAGCGGCGTGGGCCCCGAAGCCGAGAAGCGCGCCGCCAGCACCACGCCGGGCCCTGGCTCCACGTCGCCCAGCACGCCCGCCAGCACCGGCCGCACCGGCCCGCGCTGGAGCTGGGGCACGGAGGGCAACAGCCGCCAGCCCGTCAGCCGCCCGATGGCGGACAGGCACGCGCTGGCGAGGATGTTCGCGGCCTCGGCCAGGGCGCTCTCGCGCTCCTCGGGGGACGCGGGGTGGCCTCGCACCAGCGCGGACTCCAGCGCCTCCGCGTCCACGGACGGCAGCGCCAGCACCAGCGAGCCACGCAGCTCGCCCGTCATTCCCAGGCGCACGGCGACGGCGGGGGCGTCGTCCGCGAAGAGCGCGGGGCCCTGGGTGGCGTCCGTGACGCGCACCTCGGGGATGGACAGGTCCACGCGGCCACCCACCAGCCGGGCCAGGGCGTTGGCGCCGTGTCCACAGCCGATGTTGGCCACCTCGCGCAGGGCGTCGAGCTGCGCGTCACTGGGCAGGGGGGGGCTCACGCGGTCAGTAACCTCGGGACGTCCAGGATGAACACGGGACGACCGCTGCCCAGGATGGTCACGCCGGACAGTCCCGGCAGCAAGTCCAGGGGACGGGACAAGGGTTTGAGAACGACTTCCTCCTGCCCCAGGAGGCGATCCACCGCCAGCGCCACCTTGCCGGTGCCGGCGTCTCCTTCCATCACCACGAAGGGCCGGTAGCCGGGCATGGGGGACGCGGGCACACCCAGGAGCGTCTCCAGGGCGTGCACCGGCAGCAGACCATTGCCGTGAGGCAGGAGCGCCGTCTCACGGCTGCGGCTCAGGGACTCTGGATCCGCCTCCGTGGCGCCCACCACCTTGGCGATGGGCAGGCCGAACACTTCCTCGCCCACTTCGACGAGGAGCAGGTGCACCACGGCGACGGTGAGCGGCAGGCGCAGCGTGAAGGTCGTGCCCCGGCCGCGTTCGCTGTCGATTTCGAGCGTGCCGCCCACGCTCTCCACCACGCGCTTCACCGCGTCCATGCCCACGCCGCGGCCGGAGATGTCGGTGATGTCCTTGGCGGTGGAGACGCCCGGCAGGCACGACAGGAGGAACGCGTCGCGGTCCGCCATGCGATGGGCGGCGTCCTCGGTGATGAGCCCGCGCTTGAGCGCGGAGGCCTTGAGCTTCGCCGGGTCCATGCCCCGGCCGTCGTCCTCGATGTCGATGATGACGCGGTCGCGCGCGCGGCGCACGGTGACGGTGACTCGGCCGCGCGCGGACTTCTTCGCGGCCGCCCGCTCCTCCGGGGACTCCAGGCCGTGGTCGATGCAGTTGCGCAAGAGGTGCAGCAGCGGGTCGGCCAGCTCGTCGAGGATGGCGCGGTCGAGCTCGATTTCGGCGCCGGTGATGACCAACTCCACCTCGCGCTCCTTGCGGCGGGCCAGGTCGCGCGCGGCGCGGGGCAGCCGGTCGGTGATGAGCGACAGCGGCGTCATGCGCGCGCTCATGACCTTGTCGTGCAGGTCCTTCACCAGCGTGTGCAGCCGGTAGACGCCCTCCTCCAGCGCGGGGCGCGTGTTCTCCGGCAGCACCTTGCCCACTTCGCGCAGGCGCGCGGTGGCGAGCATCAGCTCACCCACCGTGTCGAGGAAGTAGTCGAGCAGCTCCGTGCGCACGCGCACCGTGCGGGAGCCCGCGTCCGCGGTGGCGCGCGCCGGGTCCGACGCGGGCGCGGCCACGGGGAGCACGGGCGGCTCTGGGACGGCCGGAGCGACGGAGACGACCTCCACCTCCGCCACGTTGCGCAGGGCCGCCTGGATGCCGGCGTCGCCCACGCCGGTCTCCACGTCCACCTGGATGTAGCCGTCGGGGATGCGGCCGGCCTTGAGCTCCTCCAGAGGGGGGCGCAGGTCCACCAGCGTGCCCAGGGAGGACAGCCGCTTGTGCACGAGGAACGCGCGCACGCCGGGCACCTGACAGGTAGGCGAGATGCGCAGGCGCACCGACCAGCGGGGCGCGCCGGCCTTGCCGTCCACGCCGCTGGCGGCGGCCTTGAGCCCCGAGGCCAGCGCCACCACGGAGGCGGAAGGGTCGTTCTCCGGCAACACCGTCAGGGACCGCGCGGCCGGGGCACCGTAGAGGGCCTCCGGACCGCTCAGGTCGCGAGGCGGCATCAACGTGGCCGGCGGCATCACCGCCAGGGCGGAGGGCGGCGCCGCGCTGGAAACGCCCGGACCGACTGTCCCCGAGGCCGCGTCACCGCCGGACGCTCCCGAACCGGAGGTCCCCGGGGTCGAAGGCCCGGCCCCGCTCGACGCGGAGGTTCCCGAGGCCGAAGTCGCGGAGTCAGAGGCACCGGCCGCGCCGCCTGGAGTCCCCGAACCCGACGCGGGCCCGGCGGAGCCACCCGGCGTCCCCGAACCCGACGCACCCGCAGGGCCCTCGCCACCTCCCGAGCCCTCCCCGTCATCTCCGGACGGGGTCGCGGGCTTGAGCACGGTGACGTCGGCCACGCGGGTCGCGGCGGGAGCGTGGCCGGTGAGCGATTGCACGCGGGTGCTCAACTGTTTGAGCAACCCTTCGGCCTGCTCCGGTTCGCGGTTGGACGCGACGGCGCGCACCTGGGCCGTGAGCGTGTCCGCGGCGCTCAGGAGCAGGTCCACCAGGTCCCGGTCCAGGAGCTTGCGGTCCTGCCGCACCGCGTCCACCAGGTCCTCCACCCGGTGCGCCAGCATCGCGATGGGCTCGAAGCCCATGGACGACGCCATGCCCTTCACCGAGTGGGCGTGCCGGAACATCGAGTCCACGGTGCTGGCGGTGGCCTCGCGCTCCAGCGCCACGAGGTCCCGTCCGAGCGCCTCCAGGTGCTCGGTGGCCTCCGAGATGAAGAGGCCCAGATACCGGGACATGTCCATCGTCATGACCCGGCACCTCCTTCACAGGCGGAAGGGGCCGCGACCCGGGCGGGAGCGGTCCCTTGCGCGCCGATTCAGGCCTCGCCCAGCACCTTCTTCACGACCGCCAGCACGTCCTCCGCCCGGAACGGCTTGACGATGAAGTCCGAGGCACCCGCCTCGATGGCCTCCATCACCAGGCTCTCCTGTCCGAGCGCCGAGCACATGATGACGACCGCGCTGCTGTCGGCCTTGATGATTTCCCGCGTGGCTTCAATGCCGCTCTTGAAGGGCATCACGATGTCCATCGTCGTGAGGTCCGGCTTCAACTCCTTGAACTTCTCCACGGCCTCCAGGCCGTTGGCCGCCTCACCGACGACCTCGAACCCTCCAGACGCAAAGATGTCCTTGATCATGTTGCGCATGAAGATGGCGTCGTCGACGACCAGCACCCGCTTAGCCATGTGAAGAACTCCGCCTCCGTTTCAGGCCTAGAGGGAGCGCACCCTATCACCGGCCGTTTCCGGGGGGCTACTCACTTGGAGGGAGTGAACAAGGCAACGACCGCCGCATCAAGTCCTTCCGGATCCAGCACGGTCACTCCCAGACCGCCCAGGCGGGCAACGCCGCGAACCGCGGGCATGGCCTTGCCCGGCGCGGCGCTGACGCGCTCCACCGCTTCGATGCCGTCCACGTCCGTCACAAGGAGGCCCAAATCCCTGCGACCCCGGTCCAGTAGCACGACACGGCACAGGGGCGTGGGACCTTCTGGCAGGTGGAGCAGCTGGCGCAGCTCCACCACCGTCACCACCCGGCCGCGCAGGTTCATCACCCCGGTGATGGCGGCCGGGGCCCGCGGTACACGGGTGTAGCGCTCCGGGGGGACCACGACCTCCCGGACGGCCGACAAGGGCAACCCGTAGCGTTCCTTCTCGACCCGGAAGATGACGTGCCGCACGGTGAAGGCCCTTGTGCCGCAAGGCGGCGACAGGCGGGGGACGGGGGCTCAGGGCCCCAGGCGGAAGCTGCGCACCACGCTCTGCAGCTCCACGGAGAGGTTGGTCAGCTCGCTCGCCAGCGACGTCATCCTCGACACCGCGGCCGTCTGCTCCTGGATGACGGCCTGGATGGCCTCCGTGGAGCTGGCGTTGTTCTTCGCCACGAGCTTGATCTCCTCGATGGCCTTCACCATCTCCTCGCTGCCCTTCATCTGGTCGCGGGTGCTGTCGGAGATGAGCGTCACCTTCTCCGCTCCCTTGCGGGCGGTGTCGGTGATGGCCCCCATGGAGCGCATGATGTCGGTGAGGTCCTCACGGCCCTCGGCCAGCTCCGCGATGCCTTCCTTCATGGCGCTCACGACGGAGGTGGACTGGCCGGAGATGTCGCGCGCCAGGCGGGAAATCTGCTCCGCGGAGCGGCCGGCGCTCTCCGCCAGCTTGCGCACTTCATCCGCCACCACCGCGAAGCCGCGGCCGTACTCGCCCGCGCGCGCCGCTTCGATGGTGGCGTTGAGGGCCAGGAGGTTCGTCTGCTGCGCCACCTGGGTGATGGCGTCGACGATCTTCGAAATCTCCTGCGTCTTCTCGCCGAAGGCGAACACCTGCTGGCTGGCGGACTCGATGCGGTTGAAGACCTTCTTCACCTTGTCGCCCGCGAGCCGCGCCGCCTTGGAGCCGTCCTCCGCGCTGCTGCTGGTCTCCGCGGACGTGCGGGCCGCGTCCAGGGCGCTGGCCGCCGTGCGCTGGATGCTGCCGGCCATCTCCGTGATGACCTTGGAGGCCTGCGACACCAGCTGCGACTGGGTCTCCGCGCCGCTGGCGATCTTCTCCATCGACGAGCCCACTTCCTCCGTGGACCCGTTGACGTTCTCCGCGCTGCGCTGAAGGTCGATGGCGGTGTCCGCCACGCTCTTGGCGGTGTCCTGAATCTTGCCCACCAGCTCGCGCAGGTTCTCCTGCATGCGGGAGATGGCGCCCGTCAGCTCGTCGATTTCGTCGCGGGTGCTGTGCACCTCCGCGGCCACGGGCTTGGACAAATCACCCTGCGAAATCTCGAAGGCGGAGCGGCTGAGCACCTTCACGCGGGTGACGCGCGCCAGCAGCGACGGCAGGACCGCGGCGCCGCCAAAGGTGATGAGCACGCCCACGCCCACCCGGATGATGAAGCTCCAGCTGCCCCAGGACGGGTCGAAGAGGCTCTCCGTGCAGAGCAGCCACGTGCCCAGCAGGATGTAGCCGGTGGTGATCTTCCGGTGCAGGGACTGCTCGCGAACCGCCTTGGGGCCATCGACGGCGCGCAGCAGTCGCTGCACCGGCTCGCGTCGGGGGGTGAGGCCAGAGGAGGGGTCGTCGCGAAGGGGGCGGCGCACGGGGTGCTTTCAGCGGGAGGGGCGGAAAACAGCCCAGGGGTTTAGCCTTGCTGTCTGGTACGGGTCAATCATCCGGCCGGATCTGCCTGCTTGACCGGGCGAAGTGATCGAATCCCGCCGGAGGGGTCAGAAGATGCCCCCCCGCGTCTCGAATTCGCAACGTCTGCTCCTGGGTGAGCACTCCCATGCGCGTCACCTTTTGCCCGGCGCGGGCGCACGCACGCTCGAACGCCTGCATGCGCGAAGGTGGGACGGCGAGTAGCAGTTCGTAGTCCTCCCCTCCCCGCAGGGCACCCTCCGGCCCCAGCGCCGCGCGCACGGCGGGCGACAGGGGCAGCCGGTCCAGCTCCAGTTCCACGCCCACCCGGGACGCGGCGCACAGGTGGCCCAGGTCCTGCGCCAGTCCATCCGACACGTCCATCCCGGCGGAGGCGAAGCGCGCGGCCAGCTTCCCCAGGGCGATGCGGGGTTCGGGGCGGCGCTGGCGCTTCACGGCCGCGCCGCGCAGGACGCCGGCCTGGAGGTGCTGGAGTCCCAGGCGCGCGTCGCCCAGCGTTCCGGAGACATAGAGGAGGTCGCCGGGCCGGGCGC
Source organism: Corallococcus sp. AB032C (assembly GCF_003668935.1). Classification (NCBI taxonomy): domain Bacteria; kingdom Pseudomonadati; phylum Myxococcota; class Myxococcia; order Myxococcales; family Myxococcaceae; genus Corallococcus; species Corallococcus sp. AB032C. The sequence continues at coordinate 10,437 of NZ_RAWP01000178.1, forward strand.
CCGAGCGGGTGATGGGCGCGTGGGACAGCTCCCCGGTGACGGTGAGGGTGACGGACACCTCACGCGCGGAGGTGAAGTTGCCGCCCACGAGCATGATGCGGTGGGCCTTAGCGAGCGCGGCCATGCCCCGGCCCATGGCGGACACTTCGCGGGCAGGGAAATCCCGGGGCAGCGCGAGCGCGCAGACGAACCAGCTCGGCGTGGCGCCCATGGCGGCCAGGTCCGACAGGTTCACCGCGAGCGCCTTGTGGCCGATGTCCGCGGCGGAGAACGTCGCGCGGGTGAAGTGCACGTCCTCCACCACGGCGTCGGTGGTGACGCACAGCGCGCCCTTGGACGGGGCGAGCACGGCGCAGTCGTCCCCCGGGCCCACCGGCACCCGCGCGCGCGGGAAGCAGGCGAGGAAGCGTTGGATGAGGTCGAACTCGCCGGGCATGGCGGCACTGAAGACCACGCTCGCGCCGGGGGACGCAATGACGACCCGCGAACGGGCGGGCGGGATG
>NZ_RAWP01000179.1:0-10686 GCF_003668935.1 Corallococcus sp. AB032C
GCCCCTGCCCCCGCGGTGGCTCCGGCCGCACCCGCCACGGGTTCCGGCGGACTCCCCAAGGCCCCGATGGCCGCCGGGGGACGCAAGCCGCGCATCCTCATCGTGGACGACAGTGAGATGACCGCGCGGATCATCGAAGCGGACCTGGTGTCCAAGGGCTTCGAGGTCCACGTCGCGGACACCGCGGACAAGGCCACGAAGATCATCCTGAAGAAGCAGACGCGCCCGGACCTGGTGCTGCTGGACGTGCGCATGCCCAACGTGAACGGCGAACAGTTCTGCCGTTTCATCAAGAGCAACAGCCTCTTCAAGGGCATCAAGGTGCTGCTGTGCTCCGGCGAAAACGTCGAGGAGCTCCAGCGCATCTGCCGCGAGGCCGGCGCCGACGGCTACATCCCCAAGGACGCCGTGATGGGCAACCTCGTCGCCAAGGAGCTGATGCCCCCTGGCGCCGAGTAGTCGCCGCGCGCTTCAGGGCTTCGTCGCCGCCTCGGGCGCCACGGACGCGTCGGGCGTCGCGGTCTCCTGGGCCGGGCAGCTCGTCTTGGCGGCCCGCTCCTGCAACTGCTCCTGCACTTCCGCGGACTTCGCCTCGGAGGGCTTCGCGTTCTCCACGAAGCGCTGGTAGGCGGCCAGCGCCTCGCAGGACTTGCCCAGCGCGTCGTAGGATTTCACCAGCGCGTTGAGGATGGGGCGCTGGCCGGGCTGAAGGTCAAAGGCCTTCTGCAGCTCCGCCGCGGTCTCCTCGGTACGCCCCAGCGCCTCCAACGAGAGGCCGCGCCACACGTGATAGCTCGCGTTGTCCGGCTGCGCCGTCACGAGCGAAGTGGCGGCCTTCAGCGCCAGCTCCTTCTCCCCGGCGCGCGCGTTGGCCGTGTACGCCAGCTGGAGCAGGACGATGTTGGGGCCGCACTTCTCACCGAACGTGTCCGTCACGCGGATGAGGCCCTTCATGTCGCCGGTGTCCAGCAGCAGCTGCGCCAGCTGCTGCGCCTTCGCCTTGTCGCACGGCGTCTCCACCAGCTCCTCGCGCAGCTTGCGCACGAGCGGCTTCTTCAGGCCGTGGTCGAACTCCGGCTCCTCGGGCGCCTTGCTGCACGCACCGAGGACGGCGCCGGAGGAGAGACAGAAGACGGCGAGGCGGAACGCGGAACGGAAGGAGGAAGCGGACATGCCGCCCTGCGTAGCCCTTCCCTCCCGGACGGTCAAACCTCCGGTGCGCCCGCGGCGTTCTCCCGCTCGTCCAGGCCGCGCGCGAAGTTTCCGATGACGAGCCCCGGCCGCGCCGCCTTCAGCCGCTGCAGGAGCGTGCGGATGCCCACCGCCTCGCCGCCCGCGCCCACGCCGCGCGCGACCTCCAGGTACTGGAGCGGATCAATGCACAGCGAGCGCGTCTGGACCTGATCCACGCGGTACTTGCGCACCAGGTTCTCCAGCGCCTGCACTTCGCCCTCGCGGTCGGTGACGCCGGGGAACAGAAGCAGGTTGAGCGCCAGGTACGCGCCCCGCTCGCGCGCCAGCGCGATAGATGCCTCCACGTCCTCCCAGCCGTACTTCACCGGCTTGTAGTAGGCCTCGTAGAGCCCCTTGGACGCGGAGTTGAGCGACACGCGCACGGCGTCCAGGCCCGCGTCCAGCAGTGCCTCGAGTCCGTGCGTGAGGCTGGCGTTGGTGTTGATGTTGATGGAGCCCCTGTCCGTCTTCGCGCGCATCAGGCGGATGGACTCCGCGATGAACTTCCAGCGCGTGAGCGGCTCGCCCTCGCAGCCCTGGCCGAAGCTCACCATGGTGCGGCCCGGCGCGTGCTCCAGGTGGTACAGGCCGATGGCCGCCATCTCCTCCGCGGAGGGGCCGTCATCCATGCGCTCGTGCGAGGCCGGCGGGCCGTCCGCGGGCTGATCCGAGATGCAGCCCACGCAGCGCGCGTTGCACATCACCGACGCGGGGATGGCGCCCTCGTCGCGCGCGTAGAAGATGTTCTGCGACGTGAAGCACCGGTACAGCAGCGCGCACGTCTTCAGCTGCTTGAGCACGCGGCTGTCCGGGAAGCGCCCCATGTGCGCCGTCACCAGGCCCTTCAGCTCCGGCGTGGAGTACGCCTCCGGCTCCCAGTGCGAACGCCGGTCCGTGTGGATGGCCCACGCGAGCGGCCCGTCCTTGCCCCACGCCGCCGCCGTGTATGCCCACTGCGGCAGGATGGGTCCGCTGCCCTTCACCTCCCCGGGCAGGAACGTGCGCGTGTAGCCCGGCGGCAGCAGCGCGCCCACGGCGTTGGGCACGAAGGTCTTTCCGCCCATCTTCATCTCGCGCACCAGCTCCAGCTCACCGGAGTCCGGGTTGAGCCCCACGGGCAGGCGGCCAGGCAGGTGCACCAGGCGCCCGGTCGCTGGCAGGGCGATGGGCTTGTCCTGCGGGGGCACCAGCTCCTCGCCGCTGCGCAGGGTGGCGATGAGGTAGGGATGCTCCATGACCCGGCCCTTGGGGTCCGCGAAGAGCAGTTTCGGCGCGTGCGTCATGCGCTGTTAACTAACACGGGTGGGCCGCCCTGCGTCCAACGCCTCGCGTCATGTGGATGGATGAATGAGGCCCATCACGCGTGGCCGCTTGCCTCGCCCGTGCGCGCCTTGAAAGCGCTCATGCCCTGGTCTATGGGTCCGCCACGTTTTCCAGGCAGTCCCCCATTCGTCGGAGGCAGTCGTGATCGTCGGAGTCCCCAAGGAGATCAAAACCCGCGAGTACCGTGTTGGCATGGTGCCTGCGGGCGTGCGCGCGCTCACCATCGCGGGGCACACGGTGCTGGTCGAGACGAACGCTGGCGTCGGCTCCGGCATCCCGGATTCGGAGTACCAGCGCGTCGGCGCGCAGATCATCACCACCGCGGATGAGGTGTGGAAGCGCGCGGAGATGATCGTGAAGGTGAAGGAGCCCATCGCGCCGGAGTACGAGCGCATGCAGCCCGGGCAGATCGTCTACACGTACTTCCACCTGGCCGGCGTGGATCCGGAGCTCACCAAGACCCTCATCAAGAAGAAGGTCACGGCGGTCGCCTACGAGACGCTCCAGCTGGACGACGGCAGCCTCCCGCTGCTCAAGCCCATGTCCGAGGTGGCCGGCAAGATGGCCATCCAGGTGGGCGCCGCGTGCTTGGAGAAGGCCCACGGTGGCAAGGGCATCCTGCTGGGCGGCGTGCCCGGCGTGCGTCGCGGCCGCGTGGCCGTCATCGGCGGTGGCGTGGTGGGCCTGTGCGCCGCCAAGGTCGCCGTCGGCATGGGCGCGGAAGTGACCATCCTGGACGTGAACCTGGAGCGCCTCACCTACCTGGACGACGTGTTCCTCGGCCGCGCGCAGACGCTGGCGTCGGACACGGAGTCCATCGCGCGCACCGTGCGCGAGTCGGACCTCGTCATCGGCGGCGTGCTCATCCCCGGCGGCAAGGCCCCGAAGCTGGTGTCGCGTGAGCTCATCGGCGAGATGGAGCCCGGCTCCGTCGTCGTCGACGTCGCGGTGGACCAGGGCGGCTGCATCGAGACCTGCAAGCCCACCACGCACGACAACCCCACCTTCACCGTGAGCGACGTCGTCCACTACTGCGTGGCGAACATGCCCGGCGCGGTGCCCCAGACGTCCACCTTCGCGCTCACCAACACCACCCGCCCCTACTCGCGGAAGATCGCGGACCTGGGCCTGGTGGAGGCCATCAAGTCCGACCGCGCCCTCCAGCGCGCCATCAACACCTACAACGGCCACATCACCTACGAGGCCGTCGCCAAGGACATGGGGTACGACTACGTGCCCCTGATGGACGCACTCGGCGGCAAGAAGTGACGTAGCGGTCGCCTGCTCCACAGCCGGCCAGCCCTGTGCTGGCCGGTTGTCTGGGCGGGACGGTTGGACGGGTGTCCCGTTCAGTTCCCACCCTGTGGAATAAATGATCCCGCCGGGCGTCTCCGCACTCCAGAAGCGGGCATGCGGGCGGCGCGGCAGGGGAAAGCGTTGTTGACCCGTCTGTTCCGGTGCATAGATTGACCGTTAGGCAGGCGACGCATTCCCCAATCATTTCGGGCCCCTGGAAGGCGGGAGCATGATGCTGGACTTCAGGCAACCCAACCGGACGAAGCAGGAATTCGAAGAGCTGGCGCTGGCACACCTGGACCCGCTGTATTCAGCGGCGCTCCGGTTGACCAAGAACGAGCGTGACGCCGAGGACCTGGTGCAGGACACCTGCATGCGGGCCTACCGCTTCTTCGACAAGTTCGAGCGCGGGACCAACATCAAGGCCTGGCTCTTCAAGATCCTCACGAACACCTTCATCAACCGCTACCGCCGCAAGGTGAAGGAGCGCACGGTGGTGGAGGGCGTGGAGCGCGAGGCGGTGCATGAGCGCTTCGTGAGCCGGGACGCGACGGACTTCGCGGCCAACCCGGAGCAGTACTTCTTCGACCGGCTCTTGTCGGACGACGTGCTGCGCGCCATCGACTCGCTGCCCATCGACTTCCGGCTGGTGGTCATCCTCGCGGACCTCCAGGAGTTCTCCTACAAGGAGATCGCGGAGATCCTGGAGTGCCCCGTGGGCACCGTGATGAGCCGCCTCTTCCGCGGCCGCAAGCTGCTGCAGAAGACGCTGCGCGAGTACGCGGAAGGCCAGGGCGTATTCCGGCACGACGGGGAGCCGGTGCAGGCTGCTCCGGCGGATCTGGAAGAGTTCAGGCGCCGGAAGAAGGCAGGCTAGAAAGAGGTTGGAGGGGCGTTGCTTCCCTCCGCCCACCTCATCGAGCGCCCATGACCTGCCAGGAACTCGAGCGGTTGCTGTATCCGTACCTCGACGGCGAATTCCAGCCCGAGGAACGCCACGACGTGGAGTCGCATCTCGAAGGCTGCTCCGCGTGTGTCGCGCGGGTGGACGAGGAGATGCAGCTTCGTCAGACGCTTCGCCGCGCGGCGAAGCACTCCATCTCCTCGCAGGGCAGGCGCGCGCCGGCCTCACTGCGCGCGGGCATCCAGTCCGGCCTGCACCGCGAGCACCGCCGCGCGCAGGTGGGCCAGTGGCTGCGCGCCGGGGCCATGGCCCTGGTGGTGGTGACGGTGAGCGGCGGCTGGATGATGTACCAGTCCGGCAAGGCGCAGAAGGCCACCATCCTGGAGGCCGTGCAGCGCCACACGCGCCCGCGGCCCCTGGAGTTCGTCGCGGGCACGCCGGAGCAGATCGAAGCGTGGTTCAACGACAAGGTGGAGCACCGCATCACCCTGCCGCGCCTGCAACAGGCGCGGCCCGTGGGCGCGCGCTTCTCCACGCTCAACGGCCAGGAAGTCGTCTACGTCAGCTACGAGACGCAGCCCCGCCTCACCAACGAGCCCAAGCGCAACATCGGCGTGTTCGTGTATCCGGCCACGGGTCAGCGGGTGATCAAGGACGAGGGCCCCACGGTGGAGAACGTCGCCGTGAACTCGAGCCAGGCGTACAACGTGGTGACGTGGCGTGATCAGGACGTCACCTACGAGCTGGTGACGGATCTGGATGACGCCGCCATCCTGCAGATGCTGCGGGATCAGGAGCACCGCTCGAACGGGCTCGTGCGCCCCGCGCAGGTGAAGCCCGCGGTGAGCGTGCAGCCCGTCTCGCTACAGCCCTGAAGCCCTCGGGAACCGGGGGCTCGGGTGGTCGGCTGCTCAACTGAATACCGGGCGTTGCGCCCGGTGTGAAGATTGACGGTCCCATGCATGGCCGATAGCCTCGACGGCGTCTTTACTCTCGCGCGCCGCCGCTGCTGTCTTCGCGGTGACACACCGCGCGCCGCACCCCCAGGATGGCCGTCCCTTCATGTCCAAGCGAATCCTGATCGTCGAAAGCGACGCCACCCTCGCCACCACCCTGCAGCAGGCCATGGAGTCGCGAGGCTTCTCCGCGCAGACGACGGGCGACGGCAAGGGCAGCGTGGAGCTGATCCGCCGTGAGCGTCCGGACCTCGTGGTGCTGGCGGTGGACCTGTCCGCGGGACAGAACGGCTACCTCATCTGCGGCAAGCTGAAGAAGGACGACGAGCTGAAGACGGTGCCCATCGTCATCATCGGCAGCCCGGACGGCTTCGCGGCGCACAGCAAGCTGAAGGCGCGCGCGGACGAGTACGTGGCGAAGCCGGTGGACACGGACGTCCTCATCGACCGCGTGGGCGGCGTCATCGGCTTCCCGGAGCCGCCCGCGAGCGACGAGGTGGTGGACGAGAGCCTCACGCTGGACTCGCTGGGCGAGGAGCCCGCGACGGACTTCGGCGAGGAGATCGCCGTCGACACGGGCGAAGAGCCCGCGGTGGCCGGGGAAGACCTGGACATGCTCGACGACGCCTTCAGCGACATGTCCGAGCCCGTGACGGGCACGGAAGAGGAGCCCGTCGTCGCGCCGCCGGAGGAGATGGAGTCCCCGTCCGGCCTGGAGGAGATCTCCGCGCTCGACTCGCTGGGCCCGGACAACGACGACTCGCTGGACATGCTGGGCAGCCTGGACGAGCCGGAGGAGAAGACCGTCGTCGGCTTCATGCCGCCGGTGGATCCGGAGCCCATCGCCGCCCCCACCCCGCCGCCCGCGCGCGCCGCTCCCACGCCGCTGCGCGCGGTGCCGCCGCCCGCCGCTGCCCGCCCCGCCGCCGTCGCCGCTCCGGTGACGCCGGCCGCTGCCCCGGGCCCGTCCGCCGCGGATCTGGCGGAGCTGCGCAACCTGCGCGCGAAGGTGGCGGAGCTGCAGAGCGCGCTGGAGGACTCGCGCGCGGAGACGACGCAGGTCGAGGACCGCGTGCAGTCGCTGGAGTCCGAGCTCCAGGCGAAGGCCACGGAGCTGGAGGCGTCCCGCTCCACCTCCGGCAAGAGCGACAAGGACACCTTCGCGCTGCGTGACACCGTCAACAAGCGCGACAAGGAGATCCTGCGGCTCAAGTCGGAGCTGAACCAGAAGGACCAGGAGATCATCGAGCTGAAGGATCAGCACCTGGAGCTGGAGCAGAAGGCCTCCACCTCCGACGAGGAGCTGAACCGCCGCGACGCGCAGATCAAGACGCTCACCACGCGCACCGAGCAGCTCACCACGGAGCGCAAGCGCGTGGATCAGCAGCTGGCCACCGCGAAGGAGGAGGCGCGCGGCGCCACCGCGAAGCTGGGCGCGCTCCAGACGGAGCTGGATCAGCACCAGGTCCAGGCCCAGGAGATGGCGGCCGAGGCGGACAGCCTGCGCGCCCAGATGGCCCAGCAGGACGCGGACCTCCAAGCGGCGCGCGAGGAGGCCGAAGGGCTGCGCTCGCAGGTGGAGGCGTCACAGGGCGAGCTGGAAGGCCTGCGCGGCGAGCTGGAGGGCCTGCGCGGCCAGTTGGAGCAGTCCCAGGCGGACCTCTCCAACCAGGGCGCCCAGGCGGCCGCGGAGGCGGATGGCCTGCGCGCGCGCATCACCGAACTGGAGCAGGCGGCGGTGCGCAACGAGGAGCGCGTGACGAAGCTCTACGCGCGCATCAAGGGCGACGAGAAGCTGCGCGAGAAGACGAAGAAGGCGCTGGCCATCGCGCAGCAGCTGCTGGACGAGCCGGGCACCGCCGTGGGCGACGACGCCGACGAGGAAGCCGCGGCCTGAAGCACCGCGGTACCGCCTGACGAAGCCGGGGAAGGCGCGGGCTGAGTGCCGCCCTCCCCCGCTCCACGCCCCGGTTACTTGCCGGGTTGCTTCGGGGCCGTCTTCTTCTCGTGCAGCTTCTTGGCGAAGGACTGCACGGCGGCGGGCACGTTCTTGTCGCGGGCCAGGTCCTTCAGCTCCGCGTCGCGCAGCGTGTTGAGGAACTTCATGGTGACGGTGAGCGGCACCTTGGGGTTCTTCACCAGCGCCAGCTTCACCTTCTGCATCTTCGTCCACTCGCGGTTGTTGTAGATGACGCGCAGCACGTCGTCGTTGACGGCGCGGTTCGCGGCGCACGCGAGCACCTCGCCGTCGGTGATGCGGGGGCTGCGGATGACGGCCACGCAGACGAGCTTGTTGGTGTCGCGGATGAGCGCGGAGCGGGCCTCCTTGTTGCCCAGCGTGCCCAGCTTGATCTTCTCCGCGATGGACATCTTCATGATGCGCTGCGCGAGCGTCATGCGCTTGCCCTCCTCCATGGGAGCGGCGTCCTCGGCCTGCGCCTCCGTGCCCAGCTCCTGGAGCACCTCCGCCGCGGTGGGGCCCGGATCGGGCGGCGCGGCGGCGGCCTGCGGGCCGTAGATGCGCACGCGCGCGGCCTGCATCGCGGGCACGTCCGCCAGCACCAGGCCGCTGCGGACCGCGAAGTCGCAGACGCTGTCCACCTGCGACACCGGGACGCCGGGGTTGGCGCACAGGTTGCGGATGATGTCTTCGTTGCGCAGCAGGCGCAGCTGGTTCTGGGAGATGATCTCCGCCACCTTCGGGCTGCACGAGCCGGCCACGCTGGCCACGGCGTCGTCCGGCGTCTCCGAGTTGAGGACGAGCATCTCCGCGTAGGCTTCCTTGTCCTTGAGCAGGCCCAGGAAGTAGCCCAGCACGGGCGGCTGCACGCCCTCGTCGCGCAGCGCGGATCCGAGGATGCGGTCCGGCAGGCCGGAGGACGTCTTGGCGGCCGTCTCGCGCACGCCCGCGTCCGGGTCGAACGTGAGCATGTAGAGGGCGCCCAGCATGTCCGCCGGATTGAGCGGCACCAGGGACTTGGCCGCCATCATCCGCAGGGGCACGGGGGCGTTGGGATCCACGTGCTTGCGCAGGTTGGGCGGCAGGAACTCCGCGTTGAAGGGGCAGCCCGGGGGCGGGGCCGGAACGCTGGGGTCGGCGGTGCTCATGTCGCGTGATTCCTTCCGTAGATGATGCGCAGCCCCTCCAGGGTGAGGAACTCATCCACCTCCTGGATGGCCTTCGATTCACTGGCCACCAGCGGGGCCAGGCCCCCGGTGGCCACCACTTTCGCGGAGAAGCCCATCTCCGCCTCCATGCGCGCGCACATGCCGTCCACCATGCTCACGTAGCCGTGGACCAGGCCGGACTGCATGGAGTGCACGGTGTTGCGGCCCACCACGTGGGGCGGCCGGGCGAACTCGACGCGGGGGAGCTTGGAGGCGTTCTGGAACAGGGCCTCCATGGAGATGTTGATGCCGGGGCAGATGGCGCCGCCCAGGTACTCGCCCTTGGGCGTCACCGCGTCCAGCGTCGTCGCGGTGCCGAAGTCCACCACGATGAGACCGCGGTGGTGCTTCTCGTAGGCGGCCACCGCGTTGACGATGCGGTCCGCGCCCACCTCGCGCGGGTTGTCGTAGAGGATGGGCATGCCCGTCTTCACGCCCGGGCCCACGAACATGGGGCGCGTCTTGAAGTAGCGCTCGCTCATCTTCTCCAGGATGAACTGGAGCGGCGGCACCACGCTGGACACCGCCACGGCCTTCACCTGGGTCGCGTCGACGCCGCTCCACGCGAAGAGCTGGCGCACCTGGATGCCGTATTCGTCCGCGCTCCTGCGCGCGCTCGTCTCCAGGCGCCAGTGGTCCAGGAGCCGCCGGCCCTCGTACACGCCCAGGACGGTGTTGGTGTTGCCGACGTCGATGGCCAGGAGCATCAGGGGCGCACTCTAGCGCTGGGGACGCAGCTGCTCCACGTCCCCCGCCAGCACGCGCTCCACACGGCCGTCCGCCATGCGCACCATCAGGGCGCCCGTGGGGTCGATGTCCTCCGCGAACCCCTCCCAGTCCCCCCGGTCCGTCCGCACCCGGACCGGGACACCCAGGGTGCTGGAGAGCGCCTTCCAGCGGGTGCGCACCGCGTCGAAGCCGGTGGCCAGGTACGTGTCCAGCCAGGACTCCAGCCGGTTCCACAGGGCCGCGGTGAAGGGCGCGCGGGCCACGGGCCGCCCCTGCGCCAGGGCGACTGACGTGGCCGTGGCGCGCAGCTCGTCGGGGAAGTGCTCCTCACCGGAGTTGAGGTTCACCCCCACGCCCACGATGACGAAGTGCACGCGCTCGGGTTCGGCGGACAGCTCCGTGAGGATGCCGGCCACCTTCCGGCCGGCAATCTGGACGTCGTTGGGCCACTTGATCGCGGCGTCCGCGCCCGCGTCGCGCAGCGTCTCCGCCAGGGCCACGGCGGCCACCAGCGTGAGCTCCGGCGCGCGCTGCGGGGGCAGCTCCGGGCGCAGGATGGCGGAGAAGTACAGGTTCAGGTTTGGCGGCGACACCCAGGCGCGTCCCCGGCGCCCCTTCCCCGCCGTCTGCTGCTCGGCCACCACCACCGTGCCGTGGGCCGCGCCGTCCTGGGCCAGCCGGAAGGCCGCCGCGTTGGTGGAGCCGATGGTGTCGTGGTGGTGCAGCACGCGGCCCACCGCGCGCGTGGCGAGCAGCGGGTGGAGCTCCAGCGCGGAGAGCCGGTCCGGCCGGCCCACCAGCCGGTAGCCCTTCGCGGGCACCGCTTCGATGCGGTAGCCCTTCAGCCGCAGGGCCTCCACGTGCTTCCACACGGCCGTGCGCGACAGGCCCAGCCGGTTGGACAGCGCCTCACCGGAGATGAAGCCCTCCCCGCCTTCCGCGAGGAAGTTGAGGATGCGCGCGTCCTGCGTGAGCTCGTTCGTCGTCTCCACGGGAGGCGGGCCGCTTCAGTTCGGGGCGGGCGCGGCGGGGGCTGTCTCTTATACACCTCTGACGCTGCCGACGAAGAGCCCTGTG